>CAIRCP010000183.1 GCA_903877095.1 uncultured Actinomycetes bacterium
GGCCGCAATGCCCGATCCGCCGCCCACTGCCGCCGCCGGCCGGCCAATTCCTCGGCCGCACGGGCCGCCTGCTTCTGCGCTCGCGTCGCCACCACACACCTCCATCATCAAGGTGTTGCGACGACCGCTGGAATCCGCCCAGCATGCCGTACTCGTTGTGGACCTGGATCTGCGTTGCGGGCGCCGGGAACCCCGCGCGGATCAACAACAACCGCAGCAAGGTTTCCCGTGGCGATTCGGCGCCGGGGTCGACGAGCGCGATCGCCCGCCGGCCGCGCCGTATCCCGCGCTTGCCGCAATGGCGTTCGGCAAGGGCGGCCACCTCCGTCATCGGTAGGCGGGCGGCCCGCGCGAGGGCGTCGAGGGAGGCGACCGCGCTGTTGAGTGGACTCCGGCAGGCAATGTCGAGGGCGGTGCGGGCCGGCGTCGTCACGGTCATCCCGTCGACCGTCATCAGTTCATCCTCGGCCACGACGTCCGACCATGTCTCGATACCGCTCGGGCCGTGCCGATTGGCCCACAGCAGTTGGGCGGGGAAGTCGGCCATCCACCCACTTCGCGCCGTGCACCGCGGCGGCGGAACGGCCCGCGACCGCGCCGCGGCGGCGGGACCACAGCCACGCGGCACGCGCGCGGTCGACCGCCGTCGGCGATTCATCCCGCGGCAGGTAGACGTCCGGGTAGATGGCCGAGAATCGGCTGCTTAACGCATGTGACGTGAGCCTGCGGGCGGCCAGTGCCTCGCTTCCGACGAACGGCGTCATGGCGGAAGTGTGCCGACGCCGACCGACAGATCACCGAACGTGAATCCACTGCGGAAAATCGGCCGGAATCCCGCAGTGGATTCACACTCGGCGCGGGGGCGGGAGAAAGCGAGCCGTCACCGCATCTTGAACTGCGGCGCCCGCTTCTCCTTGAACGCCAACGGGCCTTCGCGCGCGTCCTGGGAGAGGAACACCTCGATGCCGATCTTGGTGTCGATCTTGAAGGCGTCGTTCTCGTGCAGGCCCTCGGTCTCGCGGATCGACCGCAGGATCGCCTGGACCGCCAGGGGGCCGTTCGCGGCGATCACCTCGGCGATCTCCAGAGCCTTGTCCAGCGCCTGCCCGTCGGGCACGACGTGGCCGATCAGTCCGTACTCCAGCGCTTCGGCGGCGGTGATGTGCCGGCCGGTCAGCAGCAGATCGCAGGCGATCGTGTACGGGATCTGGCGCACCAGGCGCACCGCTGAACCGCCCATCGGATACAGGCTCCAGCGTGCCTCGGAGATGCCGAACTTCGCGCTCTGCCCGGCCACCCGGATATCGGTGCCCTGCAGGATCTCGGTGCCACCCGCGATCGCCGGTCCCTCGACGGCGGCGATCAGCGGCTTGGTCAGCCGCCGCCCTTTCAACAGACCGTCGATGCGCGACGGGTCGTAGCTGCCGTCCTTGAAGGAGTCACCGGGGGGCTTGGCCGTCGCCGCCTTGAGGTCCATGCCCGCACAGAAATAGCCGCCCGCACCGGTCAGGATGCACACCCGGATGTCGGGGTCGTTGTCGACGCGATTCCAGGCCTCGACCATGATCTGCAGCATCTCGCCGGAGAGGGCATTGCGGGACTCCGGGCGATTCATCGTCACGATGAGAACGTGCCCGCGCTGCTCGATCAGAGCGTGAGCGTCTTCGGGGGCCATGGGTCCTGCCTTCCAGTCGCTGCTTGAGAAAAAATGTAACACGTTCTAATTTGGGCACTGTGGCCCTGAACATCGCCGACCTTGCCGAACACGCCATCGACGCCGTACCCGACCGGGTCGCACTGATCTGCGGCGACGAGCAGATCACTTACGCGGAGTTGGAGGAGAAGGCGAACCGGTTCGCCCACTACCTCACCGACCGCGGGGTCGGGAAGGACGACAAGGTCGGCCTCTACTGCCGCAACCGCATCGAGATCGTCATCGCGATGCTCGGCATCGTCAAAGCCGGCGCGATTCTGGTCAACGTCAACTACCGCTACGTCGAGGCTGAACTGCGCTACCTGTTCGAGAACTCCGACATGGTCGCCCTCGTGCACGAACGGCAGTACGCCGACCGGGTCGCCGCAGTGTTGCCCGAGACTCCGAACGTCAAGACGGTCGTCGTCGTCGACGACGGGAGTGACGGCGACTATCAGCGTTACGGCGGAGTGGAATTCAACGCCGCACTCGCCCAGGGTTCACCGGAACGCGACTTCGGCGAGCGCAGCCCCGATGACATCTACCTGCTCTACACCGGCGGCACTACCGGGTTCCCCAAAGGCGTGATGTGGCGCCATGAGGACATCTACCGGGTGTTGCTCGGCGGGACCGACTTCGCCACCGGGCAATTCGTCGCCGACGAGTACGACCACGCCAAGCAGGCGGCGGCATCCCCGCCGATGATCCGGTTCCCGATCCCGCCGATGATCCACGGCGCCACCCAGTCGGCCACCTGGATGGCGTTGTTCGCCGGCCAAACCGTAGTGCTGGCAACGGAATTCGACGCCGACGCGGTGTGGAACGCCGTCGAGAAGCACAAGGTGAATCTGCTGTTCTTCACCGGCGACGCCATGGGCCGTCCGCTGCTCGACGTCCTGGAAGGCACGGTCGCCGAGCGGGATCTGTCGTCGCTGTTCCTGCTCGCCAGCACTGCGGCCCTGTTCTCGCGCAGTCTCAAGGAGCGCTTCCTCGAACTGCTGCCCAACCGGGTCATCACCGACTCGATCGGCTCGTCGGAGACCGGTTTCGGCGGGACCAGCATCGTGGCCAAAGGGCAGACCCAGGCCGGCGGACCCCGGGTCAGCATCGACAAGAACACCACCGTTCTCGACGACGACGGCAACGAGGTCACACCCGGCTCCGGGGTCCGGGGCATCCTGGCCAAGCGCGGCAACATCCCGGTCGGCTACTACAAGGACGAGAAGAAGACAGCGGAAACCTTCCGAACCATCAACGGCGTCCGTTACGCGATCCCGGGCGACTACGCCATGGTCGAAGAGGACGGCACCGTCACCATGCTCGGCCGCGGGTCGGTGTCGATCAACACCGGCGGGGAGAAGGTGTATCCCGAGGAGGTCGAAGCGGCGCTCAAGGGTCACCCCGATGTATTCGACGCCCTGGTGGTAGGAGTTCCCGACGAGCGTTACGGCCAGCACGTGGCGGCTGTCGTCGCGCCGCGGGCCGGAGCCCGTCCCGCGCTGGCCGATCTGGATGCGTTCGTGCGCAACCACATTGCCGGCTACAAGGTGCCGCGCAGCCTCTGGCTCGTCGAAGAGATCAAGCGCTCACCGGCCGGCAAACCGGACTACAAGTGGGCCAAGGAACACACCGAGCAGCGCCCCGCCGACGAGGTGCACAGCAAGCACTCCGGATCACAGTGATGCGCACCGAACGAGGGTCAACAGTGCCGTGCGCATGTTGTCTACTGGGCGTAACGCAGTAAGGCCGTGACCGGCGATCCGCCGGGCAACCGGCCGGCCGCCAGCGCGAGCACCTGGCCGCCGTTGGCCACCACGCGGCGGGCCAACTCCTCGGCGATCGACGGGCCGGCGGGGTCCAGCGCCAGGGAGCCGTCGTCGCCGATCGTGCCGCGTTCGTCGTATTCCCGGTCGAGGATCAGCGTCGCCACCGCGCTGATCGTGGCGGCCCGGGCGATGTCAGAGAGATCGGTGGTGGCCCGACGCTGTCCGCGCCGCTGATCGACCAATTCGGCAAGGGCGACATCGGAATCGGCGGCGTACTGGACGAGAACCGGCTGCACCGCGTCGGCGATCTGGGGAAGGCTCCACTTGTCGGCGTTGGCCTCGACGCCCTGGGCCACCAGCGTCGGCGCGCTGCACACCTGCCGGAAAATCGAGTAGATCGGCTCGGTGGCGATCAGCACCAGCGGACGCTCATCTCCGCGAAGCAACGGCATGAGGGCGTCGTCGACGTGTCGCGCGTACTGACGGAGCCGCACCCGCTTGCCCTCCGAACCCATCAGCCTCCCCGACGGGGACCGGTCGTTGATCGAGGACTTGCCCACTGCGCTGGCCGCATCGGTGGGCATGCCGGCCACCTTGACCTCTTTGGGCGGGAGATCCGCGGCAACGTCGATCAGCCGGACCTCACCCTCGGACAGGCACAGCACGTGGGCATCCTGTGCCGCCGTGGCGGCGATCAGCTGGACCAGGTGCGCCTTGTCATCGACGTGGACCTGGGCAGTGGGCTTGTGCGGCAACCGGAACGTCCACTGCCCGTCGGCGGTCGTGATCACGCCCAGACCGTGCGACTGGTGCGCCCAGAAATCGTCGTCGTCGACGAGGTCGAGCAGTTGCACCTCGATGTAGTCGTCGTCGCCACGCGGCAATTCGGGCCGCCCGCGAACCTCGGTCATGGCCTCTCGGACGAGGTTGTGGAATGCCATCGCTTCGTTGGCGGCGTCCTGGGTGGTCGGCGTTGTCGGCAGGTAGATCGTCACGACAGCGGGTGCGTTGATGCCAGCCAGGAGCCGCAATTCGCTCTCGCTCGGGATATCCAGATTCCACATACTGGCCACGTCCTTTTTTCAACTCGGGTCCGACGCCAGAACAGTACGGGACCAGCCTCATGGGGCGGGCGAAACCCTAGCCCCGGGAATCTCGTACACCGGATCGGCGCAGTCGAGAGCTTCGGCCGCCATCGTCCGCTTGACGATCTTGAACGTCTCGGTCCGCGGCGGCGACACGGCGACGCGCACGAACGACGGCCACTGCTTGGGTCCGAGATCGCTCTGGGCGACGAGGAACTCGCGGAAGGCCTGCGGGTCGAAGCCACCGCCCTCCGGCAGGACCAGCGCGGCCATCACCCGGTCCCCGACGGTCTCGTCGGGGATGCCGTAGACCGCGGCCTCGATCACCCCCGGGTAGCGCATCAGGATCCGTTCGATCGGCGCGGTGCCGAGGTTCTCGCCGTCGACCCGCATCCAGTCGCCGAGTCGGCCGGCGAAATAGCCGAATCCGGCGTCGTCGCGATAGGCCAGATCGCCGCTGCGATACGCGCCGCCGGCCATCCGTTCGGCTTCGGCATTCGGGTCCTTGTAGTAGCCGCGGAACAGTCCGCGCCCGCTCAGGTTGACCAGTTCACCGACGACGCCGGGCGGGCAGGGCCGGCCGCTCTCGACGTCGACGATGCCGACGTCGTCGGGCAGCAGCCCGATGGAACCCTCCGGAGTATCGGGAGTGCGGGCGATCGCGATACCCCCCTCGGTCGACCCGAATCCGTCGATGACCAGCACGCCGAATCGTGTTGCGAAGCGCTCGATGTCACGCGGTGCGCCTTCGTTGCCGTACATGATCCGCAACGGGTTGTCGGCGTCGTCCGGGCGTTCGGGAGTGGCCAGGATGTAGGACATCGGCTTGCCGACGTAGTTGGCGTAGGTGGCGCCGTAGCGGCGGACGTCGTCGATGAACGCCGATGCGGAGAACTTGCGCCGCAATGCGATTGAGCCCTGCGCCGCCACCGCCGGCGCCCAGCCGGCCATCACGGCGTTGGAGTGGAACAGCGGCATCGACAGGTAGAAGACGTCGTCGGCCGTCAGTCGAAAGCGCTCCGCGAGCATCGCGCCGGGGAAGGCGACCTTCTCGTGGGTGCAGCGGACTGCTTTGGGGTCCCCGCTGGTGCCCGAGGTGAAGATCAACATGAACAGATCGTCCGCGTCGGCCCGGACCGGCCTTATCGGCGAGCCGCGGAACGCCGCCAGTTCCTCGGCCCACAGCGCGGCCCGGACGTCCATGACGGTGACGTCGTCGGGCATGGCATCAGCGCCGTAGGAGTCCGGATCGCTGTCGGCGAGCACGATTTGGCAGTCGGCGTGGGTGATGTCTCGGCGCAGCGCCGCACCCCGGCGGGTCGGGTTGAGGCCGACCGGCACCAACCCGGTGAGCGCGGCGGCGGCGAGCAGCGACGAGAACAGCGGGGTATTGCCCAGCAGCACACCGACGTGCGGCGGCTTGTCCTGGTCCAGCCTCGACGTCAGCATCGCCCCGAGGTTGGCAGCGGACTGAATGTGGTTGCGCCACGACGTTTCCGAGCCGTCGTCGGCCCGGATGTGACGGTCGTCGACCTCAGCCAGCGGCGCGATGAGTTCGGTGACGGTGACGGACAACGTGATGTCAGGCCGGGGCGTCGGCCAGATCGCGGCCGATGATCAGCAACTGGGCGGTCGCGCCGCCGAGCGCGAACTCGTTCTGCTTGGCGGTGATGAAGTACCGGTGCACCGGATGGTCGGTGTCGATACCCACCCCGCCGTGGACGTGGACGGCGGTGTGGGCGACCCGGTGGCCGGCGTCGGCGGCCCAGAACGCGGCGGTGGCCACCTCGACAGCGGCCGGCAGGTCTTCGGACAGCCGCCAGGACGCCTGCTGCACCGTCAGCCGCAGACCCTGGACGTCGATGTATCCGTCGGCCAGTCGCTGCGAGACCGCCTGGAAGCTGCCGATCGGGCGGTCGAACTGCTCGCGGGTGCGGGCGTACTCGGCGGTGAGTTCCAACGCCCGCTCCAGCACGCCGAGTTGATAGGCGCTCAGGCCAACGGCCCGGTGGGTGTTCAGCCAGTCCAGTGCGTCGGCGTCGCCGACGAGTCGGGAGCCTGGCAGTTCCACGCCGGCAAGCTCCAGTTCTGCGGAGCTGTTCTTGCCGGTGGTCTGCAAGGGCGTCACCGACACCCCCGGGTCGTCGGAGGTGACGAGGAAAACCTTGATGCCGGAGTCGGTTTCGGCCGGAACCAGGAAGGCGTCGGCGACCGGACCGAACGGCACCTGGGTGCGCGTCCCGGTGAGCCGGAACCCGTCTCCGGATGCGGCCCCCACCACCGGGCCCTGACCGAGCTCGCCGTCGAGGGCCACGGTCAGCACGCGCAGACCGGCCACCGCCGGCGCCGCCCAGTCGCGGCGCAACTCCTCGGGGCCGAAGCGCGACAGCGCGCCGGCCGCCAGGACGACCGACTCGAGGTACGGGACAGCGGCCAACTGCCGGCCGAGCCCGGTGAGGATGGCGGTCTGCTCCAGCACGCCGAACCCGCCGCCGCCGATGTTCTCCGGTGCGGCAGTGCTCAGGATGTCCGCGTGGATCAGCTTTTCCCACAACGCTTCGTCGAAACGCTGATCCAGACCGTCCAGCCGGCGCTGGTGGTCGGGCGTGCATACGGAATCGACGATCGTGCGGACGAGTCCGGAAAGATCCTGGGCTGCTTCAGTTCTGGTGAAGTCCATCAGATCCCTCTCAACGGTTCCGGGGCAGGCCGAGGGCCACCATGCCGATGATGTCGCGCTGCACCTCGTTGGTGCCGCCGCCGAAGGTCAGAATCAATGATGAGCGGTGCATACGCTCCACGCGGCCGCGCAGCAGCGCGCCGGGCGAGTTCTGCCGTAGTGTGGCCGACGGCCCGAGGATCTCCATGAGCAGCCGGTAGGCCTCGGTGGCCAGCTCGGTGCCGAACACCTTCGCCGCCGATGCGTCTGCGGGCGAAGGGGTTTGGTCCTTCGCCGAGGCCAACTCCCAGTTGATCAGCTTCAGATACTCGGCCTTGGCGTGCACCCGGGCGAGATTGAGCTGCACCCACTCGGCGTCGATCAACCGCTCGCCGCGGGCGTCTTTGGTGTTCTGCGCCCACTCCCGCACCTGCGTCAGCGCGGTGAAGATCGGCTGCGCGGAGACCAGGGCCACTCGCTCGTGGTTGAGCTGGTTGGTGACCAGTTTCCAGCCGCCGTTCTCCTCGCCGACCAGATTCGTGGCCGGCACCCGCAGGTCGGAGTAGTAGGTGGCGCTGGTGTCGACACCGGCCATCGTGTGCACCGGAGTCCAGGAGAATCCCTCGGCAGTGGTCGGCACGATCAGAACCGAGATGCCGCGATGTTTCTTCGCTTCGGTGTTGGTCCGCACCGCCAGCCACACGTAGTCGGCGTACTGGATCAGGCTGGTCCACATCTTCTGGCCGTTGACGACGTAGTCGTCGCCGTCCCGGACCGCGGAGGTGCGCAGGTTCGCCAGGTCGGTGCCGGCCTCCGGTTCGGAGTAACCGATCGCGAAATGGATGTCACCGGCCGCGATCTTGGGCAGGTAGAAGCGTTTCTGCTCGGCGGTGCCGAACGCCATGATCGTCGGCGCCACGCTGTTGATGGTCAGGAACGGAACCGGAGCGCCGGCGATCGCGGCCTCGTCGGTGAAGATCAGCTGCTCCATCGGCGGCCGGGCCTGGCCGCCGTACTCCTTCGGCCAGCCCAGGGCGAGCCAGCCGTCGCGGCCCATCTGGCTGACGGTCTCGCGGTAGACGTTGCCGAGGCCGATCTCACCTCCGGCGGTCGACGACAGGGCCTCTTGCCGCTCGGGGGTCATGAGGCGTCCGAAGTACGCGCGCAGTTCGCGGCGCAACTCCTCCTGCTCCGGGGTGTAACTGATCCGCATCCGCTGCGACCTCCTGGAAAACCGGCGGCGCGACCCGCCGCCTCCCACGGTTGTAACACGTTCTAGTCAGAGGGTCCAGCGCCGGACGACGATGCGGCGCAGCGGAGCGAGCCGCTGAGGAGTCGGCAGTCAGATGGCGCCCTCATGTTGCGGTCCGGGTCGTATCGTGGTGCCCGGAAGACATCAGGTCCGGCAAGGAGGTTGTCATGCGCATCGTCGTCGATCGCGATCGCTGCGAGGGTAATGCCATCTGCGTGGGAATCGACCCGGACCTTTTTCAACTCGACGACGACGAGTACGTCGTGGTCACCGCCGATCCCATCCCCGCCGACGCCGTCGAGCGCGCCGAGCAGGCCATCGCCGAGTGCCCGCGGGCCGCGCTGAGCCGCAGAGACTAGAGGCATTCGTTGTCTGCACACGGGCTGACCGACCTGTCGGGGCGGGTGGCGGTCGTGACCGGCGCCGCCGCCGGCCTGGGCCGCGCCGAAGCGATCGGACTGGCCCGATCCGGCGCCGACGTCGTCGTCAACGACATGCTTCAGGCGCTGGACACCTCCGACGTCATGGACGAGATCGCCGCGGCCGGGACGAAGGCCGTCGCCGTCGCCGGTGACATCACTATGCGCTCCACCGCCGACGAACTGATCTCATGCGCCGAGGGACTCGGCGGGCTGGACATCGTCGTCAACAACGCCGGCATCACCCGGGACCGCATGTTGTTCAACATGACCGACGAGGATTGGGACGCCGTCATCGCGGTGCACCTGCGCGGTCATTTCCTGCTCACCCGCAACGCGGCGACCTATTGGCGGAACAAGGCAAAGGAGTCGGGCGGCGGGGAAGGCACGGTGTACGGGCGGATCATCAACACCTCCTCGGAGGCCGGGCTGTCCGGCTCGGTGGGGCAGTCCAACTACGCTGCCGCCAAAGCCGGCATCACCGCACTCACCCTCACGGCGGCGCGAGCCTTGGGCCGCTACGGGGTTCGCGCCAACGTCATCTGCCCGCGGGCCCGCACGGCGATGACCGCCGGCGTCTTCGGGGAGGCGCCCGAACTGGCCGACGGGCAGATCGACCCGCTCTCGCCGGAGCACGTCGTCAGTCTGGTGCGCTTCCTCGCCTCTCCGGCGGCTGCCGACATCAACGGCCAGGTGTTCATCGTCTACGGCCCCAAGGTCACCCTGGTGGCAGCGCCGACGGCCGAGCATCGCTTCGATGCCGCCGGCGATGCATGGGACCCCGCTGAGCTCAGTACCGCGATGCGCGACTACTTCGCCGACCGAGACCCCGAGCGGATGTTCGGCGTCATCGGATTGATGGGGGACTAATCCCAATGTCGCTCAGTTAAGTTCATGGGCCGGTTGTCAAGTGGCCGTTGATGGTGACGTCGACGGCGATCTTGTAGCTGTTGCGGTCGATGTCGCCTTTGGCCCGGTGTTTGGAGATGGCGCGTTTGACGACGCGGGGAC
>CAIRCP010000184.1 GCA_903877095.1 uncultured Actinomycetes bacterium
CGTCGTGGGCATCTTCCCCGACCGCGCCTCGATCATCCGCCTCGTCGGAGCCGTCCTCGCCGAACAACACGACGAATGGATCGAAGGGCGGCGCTATCTGGGCCTCGACGTCCTCACCCGAGCCCGAGCAGCACTGGCCACAGCCGAACAGCCCGCCAACCAGCAAACCGCCAACACCCCAGCACTGACCACCTAGACTGCCACCTGAAGGGTCACGCGAGGAACCTCACTCGTACACCACGTCCCTGGACTTGACCCTCTGCGCCACATCACAGCGGTGTTCGGAGACAGCCCCGAACCGCGCCGCGCCATCTACGTCCAAGGCCCCAGAACCAGCACCGACTACATCACCACCGGGAGTCCATCGACGGGGTGCATACCGTAAACGGTAGCCATTCCACGCCGTCGGCACATAGCCGATCCGACGCACAGCCTGCTTACCGCCGATTATCGCCGCAGGTCAGAGCTGGTCCTCTGGAAAACCGGTCACCGCCGCACTTCTACTTATCTGGTGACCTTCCGCCCCACCCCGACCAGCCGCCTGCGCGCCCACTGGGCCCGCCACCAACCGAACATGCGCACGGTGCAACGCGCCGCGGTCGTGACGTGTCTGGGGTTGGGGGCGATCGGCGGCATCAACACGATCACCTCCGGCTGCGCGCCGGCGGTGTCGGTCTCTGCCGATCAGATGAACGCGACGATCAACCGGGCCGCCGCCGTCGACGGATTCGCCGACGCTTACGTCACAGCAGTGCTCACCGGCGCCGACCCCCAAACCCTGGCCGCCTACACCAGCACCCACGTCGACCCCACCCCCGTCCCGGTGGACGTCATTAAGACCCACGTGTGGTCACATCAACGCACCCCGAGCGGTTTCGGCAACGTCGACTATTGGAGCGTCGTCATTGGCGCGCTCGTCAAGCCCCCCGGCCGCGCACCACAGATCCGCTACCACCAAGTCCCGATCGTGGTCATCGACGGATCCCCGCGGGCGGTCAGCGCCCCGGCGGTGATCGGCGGCCCGCCAGCCGGGTTCGACGCCGAGTTGGGGTATCCCGAGCAGCTGGCCGCCGGCAACGACCTCTATGACACGGTGTCGGGATTCCTGGCGGCATGGCTGACTGGCGGCGGCAGGGATCTGCAGCGCTACAGCGCCTCGCGGGACATTCGCCCGTTCACCCCTGCTCCGTTCAGCCGGGTGACGGTCACCGCGATCGCCGCTGACATCGCGATCCCCGCCGCGCCGGCTGACGGGTTCACCGCCGGAATCATGGTCAACGGAATCGGCCAGGACTCCAGCACGGCGACGACTCCCCTCGCCTATCCGCTGACGGTGGAGTTCCGCGGCGGGAAGTGGTTCGTCACCGATGTCGAACTCGCCCCACGCCTGGGCGCCCGGATCACCCCCGTCACCCCGACCTCGACTCCCGACCAGCCTCCGGCCTGGTCGCCCACCCGATAAACCCGGTCTGAAAGGACACTCGTCATGGGATCTCAACTCGCACAGGTGCTGCAGAACATCACCGCCTACGCCCGCTACATCGGTGAAGGGGTGATCGCGCTGATCGCCCTCGGCCTGATCGTGTCCACGTTCGGCCGCGCCCAGGGGTCGCTGACAAAGGTGCTGACCATCGTGGGCTGCGCCCTGCTGGCCGCCGCGCTCGTCTGGCAGCTACCCGAACTGCTCAAGTTGGCCCAAAACGACGCCCCGACCATCACCGGCATCGGCAGCGGCAGCCGCTACTAGCCCTGGCCATGGACGTCGTCGCCTACACCCTGGCGCGGAAATTCCCGCGCATGATCGGCAAGTTCGCCAATGGCCAGCCGATCCCCTTCGGCCCCTTCACCTTCCACCAGATCGGCGTCTTCGTCGGCGGCATCCTGGTGGCGTTCATCGCGCTGCAGGGCTTCGACGCCCCCAAACTGCCGACCGCGGTGATCGCCGTGTTCGTCATCGTCCCCGGGATGGCGGCCGCCCGCCGCATCGGCTTCTCGCTGGCCCGTCCCGATTCCCGGCTGCTGTGGATGGCCCGATCCCGGTTGCGGCGCACACCGGTCTCCACCGGCGCCCGTCCCGCCCACTCCGCCGCTACGTTGTCCGGGCCGATCAGCACCGGACACCACCGGACCCCGTTCGAGGACGACTAACGCCATGCCGTCGCTGACCAAACTGTTGGCCAACCCCACCGTCGCGACCACCGGGAACCTGCGCTGGACCCGCTCCGGCGTCGTCTACGCCGAATGGATGCTGTCCCCGCGCCCCGCCGGATACCAAGCTGTCGGCGACAAGCGCGGTATCGCCGCCGCCCACCGCCACCTCTTCCATGACCTGGGCCGCGTCACCTTCACCAGTCTGGTTGCCCCGATCGACACCGCGGTGATCGCCGGCCGCGTCATGAAGCCCGGACACACCTACCGCCCCGACTATCTCGACGAGGCCTCCGCTCAACTCGACGCCATCGACGCCCGCCAGCCACCCGAACGCATCAACTACCTCTCGGTGCCGCTGTGCACCCCGGCCAGCACCGGCCACATCGACGACGACTTCGAACCCAGCGCTGAGGACCGCGCCCACTTCCACGCCCTCGCGGCCGCCGCCGAACGGAAAATTCCCGGCATCTTCACCCCCCGACCGGCCACCCCGACCCAGATGCACTGGCTGTGGACCCACACCCACGTGCGCGGCGTCGCACCCACACCGTTCCCCCACACCAGCGCACCGGCCGTGATCCGCCGCGCCCACGGATTCCGCTGCGACGGCGCGATCGAGATGGCCAAGAACGCGCTCAAGGTCACCCTCACCGAATCCGACATCCCGCCGAGCTATCAGAGCTATCTGATCGCCGAGGACTTCCCGACCGCGCTGCCCTGGCCCGGCGTCGCCGACCAGATCTTCCCTCTGCTCAACCACTTCGACGCCCTGGGCGTCGACTACACGCTGCGCACCCACACCCGGCCCCGCGCCGAGGCGCTCTCGGCGAACGCCCGCGCATTGCGCCAACTCTCCGAGCAGGTCGACGAGCGTGACGGGGAAGTGTCGTTCGCCCAGAATTTCCTGGTGAGCCGCGGCCGGCTGCTCACCCAGTACAACAGCCATTTGGAGGCCAATCCGGCGGAGACCGAGATCGTGTTCTGCCCGATCATCGCGCTGTCCTCCGATGAACCGCAGCACCTCGAGGATCTGGTCCGCGACGTCACCCGCACGTTCCACGAGAACGGGGTGATACTCAAGGCGCTACCCGCCGGCGCCCAGGCTGAACTGTGGGCCGCCTCCCAGCCCGGCTATCCCTCGACCCGGGCCAGCCGGGATTACTCCCACATCATGCCGACCGACAGCTTCGGCCGGTTCATGCCGATCACCCACACCCCGATCGGCGACGTCTCCGGCCCGATCATCGGCCGCAACCGCTCCTCGGGCTTCGACGAGCCGGTGCACTTCGACCTCCTCGGGATCACCCAGAAAGACAAGTCCGCCTCGTTCATGGCGACCGGCGAACTGGGCTCCGGGAAATCGGTGTTCCTCAAAGTCATCTTCGGGCTGGTCATCGACCTCGCCGGCCGGGTGTGGCTGGTCGACCGCACGAAGGAGGGAGAGTACGCCGCACCGGCCCGCTCCATCGCCGCCGATGCTGTCGTTCTCGACGTCGCCAACCCCAGCCACACCATGGATCCGCTGCGGGTGTTCACCGGCCCCGACGCCGCTGAATCCGCGCTGGCGGTGCTGATGCCGCTGTTCGACATCCGCGCCGGCAGCCCCGAATCCACCCTGCTCTCCGATCTCCTCGATCCCAACTATCGGGCCCGCTACCGCATCGCGTCGCTGCCCGACCTCGCCGCACACCTGGCCCGCCTGGCGGCCGACCCGTCCCGCGCCGCCGCCATCCCCGCCGGCGCCACCCCGCAAGCCCTCACCGCCCTGGCCGGACAACTGCGGTTCTGGGCGCAGCGCACCTTCGCCCGCGTCCTGTTCGCCCCCGACCTCCCGCCCCTTCCGTTGGACGCCAAGACCGTGGTGCTACGCACCCACCGCCTCCAACTCCCCGACGAAGGTGAAGATCCCCGCGACCAGCCGGTCAAACTCTTCGGCGAAACGATGTATGCGCTGTTCGCGATCATCGCCCAACAAGCTCTCTTCACCGCCCCCGAATTCGGGCTACTCATACTCGACGAGGCGTCCTACCTGCTGCGCAGCACCGTCGGCCGTGCCGTGGTCAACACCTTCATCCTGGAAGGCCGGCGCGCCAACGCCGCGATCGGGCTGGCCTCCCAAGCGCCGTCTCACTTCAACGACTCGGTCCGGCTGATCCCGACCCGATTCGCGTTCCGCCAGACCGACGAATCGCTGGCCAGGGAGACCGCACGGTTCATGGGAGCCTCCGAAAAGAGCGCCTCCGACGATCCCGCCGCCTCCACGAAAGAGTCCGCCGACCTGATCGCCCTCCACGAGGAACTGGTCACCAAACTCATGACCGACACCAGCCCGCCTACCGAAGAAGACGGCAAAGCCGCCCCGCACCGCCGCGGCGAATGCCTCATGCGCGACGTCGCCGGCCGCCTCGCCGACATCAAGATCGACCAACCGGCCCGCCCCGAACGCGCCGTCGCAGTCCTGACCACCCCCAAACTCCAGGAGGAGGTCGCGTGACCGGCCGGCTACGCAGACTGCGGACACGACTAGCTGTCGCGGTCTCCCCGTTCACAATCGGGATGGGAACCGCCGGCCCCGCCCTCGCGGACACGGCCGGCGGCGTCGGCGCCGCCGCAGGGGTGGCGTGGCTGCAGGTCACCGACAGCGACAACGTGCCCGTGCAGGCCTACGCGCTGTCGCTGAACAGGGGAGGCCCGCTCGACCCCGGTCCTGCCGTCGACTCGAAAATCGCCAACTGGCTCTACAGCATGTTCAAGGCCATCATCGACCTCGCGTTGTGGCTCCTCGACAACGTGCTCAGCTTCTCCTGGCTGCGGGTGGTCTCTGAACCACTGAACTACGTCGGAACCAAGATGACCCAATTCGCGCTGTCCCCGGCGGTGATCGGCGCGCTGGGCACCATCGCCGCGGTCATCATCGGCGTCGGCGTTGTCCGCGGCTTCCTCTCCCGGGCCGGAGCGCAGATCGGCACGGCGCTGGTGCTCGCGCTAATGGCGGTGACACTGGCCGGCAAGCAGGTGGCCCAGGTTGTCGGCCCCAACGGCCTGCTCGCACTGGGCCGCGATATCGCCTTCGAGTTCTCCACACTCTTCTCCCCCGGCGGTCCACGCAGCGGCAGCCAGGCCGTCGCCTCGGCCACGACCGAACTCGCCGACCACTTCGCCCGCACCCCGACGCAGTTATGGAACTTCGGGCGCAGCCTTGATCAGCTCTCTCCGGCCTGCGGGCAAGCATGGTCGGCCGCGATCGCCACCGGCCCGCTCAACGAGGTCAAGGACGCGGTCCGGCAGGCATGCCCCGGCGGGGAGGCGCTATACGACTACGCGATGAACACCGCGGCCAGCGACTCCAGCACCGGCTTCTGGGCGATTCTCCTGGCAGTCGTGGTCCTGATCGTGTTCGGCTACCTGTGCTGCCACGTGGTGATCCTGGGACTGTCCACACTGTTCTGGGCGATCGTCACCATCTTCGCCGCGGTCCTCGGGTTCGTCCCGGGCCCCGCCCAGGCCCTCGCGGTCAAAGCGGTCTTCGACGCACTGCTGTCGTGGCTGGGAATGATGGCCTACGTCGTCGCTGTCTGCATCACCGGCAGCTTGGCCGCGGCGATCTTCGCCGCATCCGGAGACCAGGTCACCGCCCTGCCTCTCACCGCGCTGCTGCTCGCCGCACTGCTCGTCGGCCTGCGCAAGGTCAACAAGAAACTGTCCGAATGGCGTGAGTCGGCCTCCGAGAAGGCGGTCCGGATTGGGTCGAAACCCGGGCCCACCGTCCCCGCCGACCTCGCCGCTCTGGCCAGTGAGATGAGCCGCCCCGCCTACCGGCCAGGAACCCAAATCGGCCGCCTCGACCCGCTCACCGCGGTCCCCGCAGCCGGACAGCACGCCCGCCGGATCGTGAAGACGGGATTCAGCAAGGTCAAGACGGCGACGGTGACCGGCGCCAACCCGGCCGCCGGGGCGGCGCTGCACGCAGCATCCGCGGCCAAAGGCGCCGCATCGAGAAGCGGTGCGATCAAACCTAAGCCTCCCGCCGCGGGGTCCGGTGGGCCGCGCGGCGCCGCTCCGACCGGGCCGGGTGCGCCCACGGCGGTGCTGACCCGCCCGCCTGCGGCGACGTCTGCGCGGCGATCCCGCGCGGCCGCCGCATCGTCACTCGCCGCGCCTGGGGGTGCGCCCGCACAGCCCGCCCCTTCGGGTGCCGCCGCTCCGGCCGACACTCGGAAGGGATCGCAGTCAGCGCCGCCGCGCCCGACGTCGCCCAAGCCCGCCCGTCAACGGCAAGCGTCGGCAGGTCAGAGCAATGCCGCCGCCCAACTCACCGCGGTGCCAGCCCCACCCCCATCGTCAGCAGCCCCGACGGGGTCGGCTCCGCCTGCGGCGGCCTCCCGGCGAGACCACTCGGCGGGTTCGTCCGCCGCGCCGCGACAGACAGCAGCCCCCGTCGAGCAGCGGCCGGCCGGTTCCATCCACCCCGCTCTGCGGGAAGCGATGCGCGACGCTGCCGCCGACCCGTCCCCGCCGGACGGTCAGCCGTGAGGCCGGTGGCAATGTTCGCCCTGGGCGGCACCGCGGTAGCGGCGTTCTGCTTGGCACCGACACTGGTCATCGCCGCCGTGACGCCCGGACAGGCCACCCAGACGATCCTGTATGCCTGCACCCAGATGCGCGGACCCCGCGCCATGGTCCTTCCCGACCCGCCTGCCACCGCGCCCGCTCCGCCAGAAGTCCTGTTGAGAATCGCCGAGACGGCCACGACACTGGGCGTCGGCAGACAGGGAGCAACAGTGGCGGCAGCGATTTCACTGCAAGCAACGGGATTGACCCAGGCCGCCAACCCCGATGTCCCCGACAGCATGCGCTACGCGCATAGCGCCCTCTCCCACTCCGGGGTCGGAACATTGGGGTTGCCGGCGAACTGGGGCAGCCTCGCTGAACTGATGACCCCGCAGGTCGCCGCCGCCTTGGTGTTCGACCGCATGCTCAACCTTTTCCCCGACTGGCGCGACACCGACCCCGCAGAGATCGCCGCCCTGATCCGCGGCGGCACCGCCCCCGACTACCAGGGTGCCGTCGCCACAGCGCAGGCCCGGCTTGCCGCCCTGCCCGACATCCCACCCACCAACACCTCGGCGTCCCTGGCCGTGACCACAACATCGGCGGCCGCCCCGCCGCGTCCGGCGCAGGACGACCAGCCGGTGGCGTTGACGCTCGAACAGGCCCGCACCGCCGCCCGGGATGCCCCCGAGCTTGCCGACTGCGCAGGCGCCCTGACCACTGCTCTGCCGGCCCCGGCGGCAGGACCGAGCCCGTACGGGCCGCAACTGGCCGCCGCCGCCCAACGCGCGGCCGGGGTCACCCCGCGGCTGGCGCAAGCGCCGGCGTTCGTCGCCGACATCGCCGCCTCGGTCGGTGTACGACTCCCCGACACTCTCGCCGGTCAGCTCACCGCCGGTGCCTCCGTGGACACCCCAGCGCCCGGGGATCTGGTGTTCGTCGACATCTCCGCCGACCAAGGGCCGCACCTGGTCGGTATCGCCGTCGGCCCCGACACCATGGTCACCGTCTTCCCCGGCCACCCCAACCCTGAATGGGCCCACATCGGGTCCGGCCGCGTGATCCGACGCATCGAAGTGAGGACACCCGCATGACCGCACCCGTTGTCGTCCAGCCCGGCGCAGAGGACACCGAACCGGTAGTCACCCCGACCGACCCCGACAGCCACCCCGGTGTCGTGACGTCGGGAACCTCGCCGCGGCCGACCACCAGCCTGCCGAGCGGCCCGCCGCCGATCCGCCCCGACGCCACCACCGCACCCACGTCGGCGACGTCGACGACCGCGCCGCCCGCGGCCGGGAAGACCGCCCAGCCGGGCGGCAACACCGCGCCCTCCACCGCCCCGGCCGGCGGCCCGGCGGGCAAGGCCGACACCAAGACCGATCCGGCCAAGACCGACCCCACCAAGACCACCACCCCCGACGCGACCAAGGCTGACCCCAAAGCCGACACGAAGAGCGATGGCGCTAAGACGGACCCGAAAACCGCTGCCAGCCCATCGGATTCACCCAAAACCGATACCGACGCCGCCAAGGACCCCGCCGCGGCCACGCCGCCGCACCCCGACCTGAGCAGCCTGGCCAACATGGCGCCCTCGCTGGTCAACCCGCTACTCAACTCCGCCATGGCCATCCCGGCCTCCCTGGCGGGCATGGGCCAAATGGTGCCGTCCATGTTCGGGTCGGTGATGCCCACCCTGGCCGCCCTGCTCTCCCAGCTCGGCAGCGGCCCCACCCCCGCCGCCCCGGCCGCGCGGCTCACCGGCGCCCCCGACACCCTGCCCGGGATGGGCGACCTCGCCGGGACCGGCGACGCCGCCGACACCGCCCGCACGGCAACCCAGGTCGCCGTCGACCAATCGAACGCGTTGCGGGCCGTGGAAGCCAAACTCGGCCAGGTCCTCGGAATGTCCTCACTGAACACCGAGACCGCTCGCCGCGCGGTCGGTGCGATCATCAGCGAGGTGGAAGGCGCGGTCCGCGCCGCCGCGGTGCAGGGCAACACCCCCGAAGCTCAAGCCCTCGTCCTCGGGGCGATGCGTCGGGCGGTCGAACAAGCCGGATCGGTCGTCAGCACGGCCGCCCGGGACAAGATGACCGACGCGGCGTTCGTGCGCTCCCTAATCGGGGAATACCTCACCATCGCCGACGGCGGCGGCCCCGTCAGCGGCGGGGGTTCGACGCACCTGCAGGCCGGCAGCAGTGGCCGCGGCGCCAAGGCCGTCGCCGCGGCGCGCCGCGCCCTCGGGCTGCCCTACGTGTGGGGTGGTGGCGGTGCGCTCGGTCCCACCGGCGGCGGTTTCGACTGCTCGGGGCTGACCCAGTACGCGATCGCCAAAGCCACCGGGGGCCGGCTGATCCTGCCCCGCACCACCTACGACCAGATCCACAGCGGCCGCGCGGTCGCCCTGTCCGCGCTGCGGCCCGGCGATCTGGTGTTCTCCAACTTCTCCCGTCCCGGCGTCCCCGAACACGTCCAGCTCTACATCGGCGGCGGCCAGGTCATCGAAGCCCCCCAACGTGGCGTTCCCGTGCAGATCAGCGCCGTCCCGGGCAACGCCCAAGCCCGCCGTGTCCTGTAAACGAGTCATGATGATCGGATGGACGACCTTCTGATGGCCGACGAACTGTTCTGCGGCTTCGAGATCAGCGTCGACGAAGCCGTCTACCTGACCGAACGCATCCGGCTCGCCGCCCCGCTGCCCGAGGTCCTGGCCCTGCACAACCCGATGGGGACCCCTGAGCTGGCCACACCGTGGAACAGCCACCAGCAGGACCGGCTGACCGAACGGGGCATCATCACCGGCACCGGTGTGATGCCCGACGTCGCCGACCTGTGGCGCGACCTGGCCGCCGCCATCGAAACCCTGTCGATCCGGATCACCCCGCTGCAGCTGCCCGACACCATGCTGCGCATCGCGATCGGGCGCACCCGCGCCGACCGCTACGTCTACGCCGCCCGCACCCGCGACCTCGTGCTGGCCCAGCCGCTGCCCGTCGCCGACTGGCCGTCAGCGGCCGCGGCGGTCCTGCGCACCCAGCTCGGTGCCGCCACCCCCGCCCCGTTGTCGCGGCCCGCCCAGTTACGCCTCGACGACGTCGCACGATTCTCCGGCCGTCCGCCGGCCTCCGTCACCGAGACGCTGATCGACCTCGGTGTGCCCGACACCGACGCCGCTATCCTCAACGCCGCCTCCCGCCCCACTGTCGCCACCGAACTCACCGCCGCCACCCGCCGCGACGGACACACCCGCCGCAGCACCACCGCCGCCACCGTCCTGGACACCGACCGCGGCCGCATCATCGGCTGGCCCACCACCGGCCCCGACCAGCGCACCTGGATCACCTACGCCGAAGGCACCGAACCCCGCCTCAAAACCGCCGTCACCCAGCTCTTCGCCCAACTCAACGGCAACAGCAACTAAACGACCGAAATGTGCGCAGCAATGCAATCCGGCGTTAAGGAGTTGTGACTAGTCGCTGAGACGTCTGGACTCCGGGGACTTCCTGGCAGGCCCGGGCGACGACATGGCGCCACCACCGCGCCGGCAGGTGCGCGATATCCGGCCGCGCCGCGTGCATGGCCTCGTCGCTTCGGTACACCACCACTCGCGGGGCGTCGTTGAGGGCGTCGACGAGCTCGCCGACCACCATCGATTGAAAGCAAGAGGTTTCTCAATGGCAACGACTCGTGCGCAGCTGGACCTCATGCTGGGCGACCCGCACCACTGTGGCGCACGGCCACGGCGGCGCGGATTGTTCGTCCTGAATCTCGTTGAACCACTGCAAGATTCGTCGGATTCTCCGGGCGTGGGCGCGGGCTGTCGGGTGCGGGTTGGGCAGCCCGAGGACCGCATCGTGAATGTGGCTATACCACGGGCCGGCTCGTCCGCTTGAGCGGCGAGCTGACGGTGCTGCTGCGCATCGGGCGGGAGTTGGATGTGGTCGAGACGGGGTTGCTGGAGCCCCAGATCGCCGCGGTCGTCGAGCGTCGTGGCCGGCCGCTGTAGCCGCCCGAGTTGTCGGTGCCGTCTGGTATCTGTCCACGCTTATGGTGAAGAAGCAGACGAAGGTCACCGCGCGGATCGCTGAGACCGGCCGGAAAGTGCACGCTGCCGACGACGAGGACTGGGCCTACGTGCACCGTCCAGGCGATCCGAATCGCCCGATTCTGCACTGCCCGGAATCGTCGGCCGGCTGCGCCAATCAGTTAACGGCGGTGGAGAACCGGATACGGGCCGACGGGGGCCGCCTGCGGTCGTTCCGATTCGGGAAAAACACTGCGGAACAGGACCGCTGCGAGCATGCGTTCGCCGATGCGGTGCTCGTTGGGGGCACAGAGAGTTTGGAGCACAGGTGGCTCAAGGATTTCGTCTACGCGGCGGCGCAGGAGCTTGGATACACCGCAGAACTGGAGTGGCCGCTGGATTCCGGACTGGTCGCCGATGTGTGGGTCCACGACGCGAATGCGTGTCAGCGGGTCGAGGTGCAGCGTGTGCGCACCGACATCCCCGACCGCACCGATCGGCACCGCGATGTCGTGTGGCTGATTCGGGAGGCTTCGCGCAACAACAAGGCCATGAACCGGTATCTGTTCACCAATCCGTGTGTGCGAGTGAATATTTTCGACGCCCACCGCAAGCCGGTTCACCCCTGGACTGACCCGGGCGCCACTTACACGATTTGTGCGTACGCGACGGTCCTTCGGCGCGCCAAGGCTCCGGCCGCCGTCGGTGATTTCTTCGAGACCGGGGAGCTGCCGCTGCGTACTTTCCTGCGCGAAGTCTGGTCGGGGGAGCGCACCTGGATCAACGACCGTAGCGTGTTCAAATTCGGCTGCTGGGTTCGCGTAAAAGACCTTGAAGAACGAGAGAACTGGTTGGCGGTCCAGCGACAGCAGGCCGCCGTGTTTCCGCCGCGTTCCTCGACGCAACCGACTCCCCAACGGCCACCAACACCCGCACCGCCGGTACCTACGCCTGCGCCTGCGCCGCCGACACCACGCAGCTTGTTCCCTGATGATGAGCAGCGCCGGCCGTCGCAACCTCCGAGCCCTCCGACAGTGTGGCAGCGTTTCGTCGATTGGCTCGTCGGTCGTTAACCGCACCACCGCGCGGGCCCGCCTGTGGCTATATAGTGGGTAATGAGGCTGACGCATTGCGGTGTCGTCAGATAGTGAACCCCAGGAGTTCCTGCCGGAAGACAGGGCCTGGGGTTCGCGCTTTTTCAGGACCGGATTTCCAGCATGGTCACTTTCGGCTCGATCAGGGCGTAATGGGCGGTGTCACCGCAGCGGAGCTGGGTGACAACGCCGCAACACGCATCGGCGATCCACAGCATCGGCTCGGCGGGGCCGCCGACATGGTTGAGGTGCAGCCGGCCGCCGAGAGCGTGTTTGCGGCGCAGATTGTCCAGGGTTTGGCGGTCGTGATTCCACGGTCGCCTCACCGACGCCCAGGGCGACGAGTTCGGGCAGCAAGCGTTCGACCGTGAGGCCGAGGTACTCGCGCACCACCTGCAACTCGCCGCCGTCCATCCGGCCGGGCGCCGCTTGGCCGCCTCATGCGGCCGCGCCGATCGACTCGCCGTCGGACTCGACGGCATGGTGACCGGGTCCAATTCAGCGTGTTTGTCGTTGACGCACGCCCGGCGCGCATTCTTCGAATGCGGAACGAAATTGACGCGATCGCCGCCGCCGCCGACTCAGTGCTGTTGTGTGACCTCGGCCTGACACATAGTTCGGATGAGCCGCGGTTCTCTTTCATCGGCCGTTCACCACACATCACCGGCGGGACATCAAGAATCGTATGACGGGATATCGGCGAGACCTCCGGAACCCCGGAATCAGCCGCCAGCGCTCGCGCCGCATAGACGCTGGTCGGTGACATTATTGTCAACCTAAGGGCCGGTTCTGGAGGAATACCGACACGGCGGCAGCCAACATCTCGCGCCCGATCACAAAAGCGCTGCTCAAGGTAAGAGAATTCAGTAGCCGGTTGCGGTCGTTTCGACGGCCGCACTTCATTGAGGGCCACCGCCCGCGACGCTGCCTCGCACCACCGCGCCGGTTGCGGTCGTTTCGACGGCCGCACTTCATTGAGGGTGGGCACACAACACGTCGGCGAGGAACGGGGAAAGGTTGCGGTCGTTTCGACGGCCGCACTTCATTGAGGGGTGCCGACACCACCGCCTCCGCTGGCATTGAAACCACGTTGCGGTCGTTTCGACGGCCGCACTTCATTGAGGGCCGAAGACGCCGCCGACGTCGCACTGCTCGCGGCCACGTTGCGGTCGTTTCGTCGGCCGCACTTCATTGAGGGGTGGCAAATGTTCGGTGCTTCGGCGGCTCCGGCGGGGGTTGCGGTCGTTTCGAC
>CAIRCP010000185.1 GCA_903877095.1 uncultured Actinomycetes bacterium
AGCTTGGGGATCGCGACCTCGATGGTCCCGGCACGGGTGTCGAAATCACGACTGCGGTAGCCGTTGCGCTGATTGGACCGCTCATCGCTGCGTTCGCGGTAACCCGCCCCGCACATGGCGTCGGCTTCGGCCCCCATCAAGGCGGCGATGAACGTCGAGAGCAGCCCGCGCAGCAGATCCGGACTCGCCTGCGCGAGTTGGTCGGCCAGAAGCTGCTCGGCGTCGATAAGGTGAGATGAGGTCATTGCGTTGTTTCCCTTCGATTGACTTTGCCGGTCGTTTCGAAGGATCACGCAATGACCGCCCACTACCTGGCTATGACACGCCCACCGGCCCTACCCGCCGATACACCACGCCCCTGGACGTAACTCGGCGTCGGTGCGGCGCCGGTGTAGGCCCGCTGGTTGCGGCCGTTTCGATGGCCGCACTTCATTGTGGGCGGGCGGCGGGCCGCCGCCACGGTCGGCCGCTAGACTTTGGGCGTCGCGGTGGTTTGACGGCCGCACTTCATTGAGGGTCCTGCGAAGCCCGCCTTGCATCACAGCACACGCACGTTGCGGCCGTTTCGACGGCCGCACTTCATTGCGGGCCAACACCGACTCCGCAAGATCCAGCCTTTTCGACGACCACACTTTGATTGCTGGCTGGCGGACGTTTTGCGGACTGTGCCGGCTGGTTGCGGCCGTTTCGGATGGCCGCACGGTGCCGCGTTGTGCCTGCGGCGATTGCGCGGCGCTGCTCTCAGGTGGTCTTGCAAGGTGGGAAGTCGGCTGGTTAGCCTGCCCGTATGACGTTGAGGGTGAACGACGAGGATGTGCTGGTGTTCGCCGATGCCCATGATTCGGTGGGTGTGGAAATCGCGGAGGCGGCGCGGCCGGATCCGTCGTTGGTTCCGGCGATGCAGTCCGGGTACGGGGCGGTGGGTGCGGAGTTGACGGCGGCGGTGGCGGAGTTCCAGGTGGCGTTTGAGGCCTCGGGTACCGCGTTGTCTGATCGGTTTCGTTCTCATGCCGGTAACTTGCGTGCGGCGGCGAAGGGCTATGTCGACACCGATGAGGGTGGCGCGGCGGCGGTTCGCGGCTCGGGCGTACTCTGACCGCTGCTCGTGGACCGGATGAGGGTCGGCAGGCGCGGGCTTGTTGTCAGGCCTTTGGTGTTTGTTCCGGACCTTTTTCTGAGATCGGCGGTGGGCGGCGGTGCCTGAATCGACTGCCGGCTACTTTGATTACGAGGCGTTTGCGCGGGCCTGTGATCGGTCTGGGTTGTCGCGGAAGCGGATCGCCGAAGCGCTGGGTGTGACCCCGACGACGGTCAGTTCGTTGGCGGGTGGGCGTAGTTCGCCGCAGTTCACGCGGTTGGCGCGGATCGCTGAGGTGCTCGGTGGGGAGCCGTCTGATTATCTGAAGCTCCCGCCGCGCAGTGAATGGAAGCTGGAGCAGTACCGGGTTGCTCACGGGTACACCCAGGGTGAGTTGGCGCGGAAGCTGCGTGTGGCGCCGTCGTTGGTGTCGTCGTGGGAGCGCGACAAGGGTGTGCCGTCGGAGGCGATGGCGCAGCGTTTGGCGGAGTTGTATGGGGTTGCGGTCTCTGTGATCCGCCCGGAGGCGCCGCCGACGCAGTCGGTGGCTAAGCGGACGTCGGCGGCGTCCTCGGCGATGGCCTTGGATTTGGCGGAGTCGGTGCTGGCGTATGCCCAGGATGCGGCGGGTATCGCGGCGCGGGTGTCGCCGGCGGAGCGGGTGGCGATCCATGCGCAGATCCGCGACCGCGTCGAACAATCCATAGCCCTGTTGGGTTCTTTGATTGCCCAGTTGCCGCCGGTGCGGCGTGTCGCGGCATATCGGCTGCTCAAGCGGTTGATCGAAGTTTTTGACGCAGTTTCCGACACCGAATAGTTGTCACACAGCTAGTTCCTTTGATACTTTCGTCTCGTTGGCATTGCGAGACGAAGGGATCACTGCTTCTGACGACAGCACAGACCCCGACCGCGACCCGGTCGTCGACCTCCCTGTAGGTCACGCTCCGAGAGTCCGCTCGACGCGAACAGCGAGTCCGTAGAACACAATTCCGGCCCGCAATTTTCTTTTCACTTCACCAAATTCCGCGATTTTTCTATTCCTTCGAGGAGAGAGCTATGCCCAAAACACCCCGCACGGAGACGATCCGGCGCCCGGTGTCGCGACGGGCACACGCCACCTCGGCCCCCACCCGCACCCACTGACGAAGGACAAGACCGATGGCGCACAAGATCACCAAGCAGGTCATGGACAGCGAGGAAGCCGCCCGGCCGACCCCCTGCCTCACCGACCCCGAACGCTGGTTCCCCGACGAGCAGAAACCCGACCCCTATGCGGTGGCCGCGTGCTGGTCGTGCCACTTCCAGATCGGCTGCGCCCGCCGCGCCGTGGAATACCAGCCCGAGTTCGGGGTGTGGGGCGGCTACCGGCTGGCTCCCGGTCCGGGCCTCAAACACACGCTGGCGCAGCTGGAGATCGTCGCCGGCCGGCAGATGGGTCCGGCCGTCCCGCCGGCGCCCGAAGTGGTCGCCGCTCTGGAGGACCTCGCCGGCATCACCCCGCGTAACACCGCCGCCGCGCAGACCGACGACGCGGACTTCTACCCGCCGCTGGAGCTCGCGCCCACACCGGTCGATCTCGCGTGGCGGGAGCCCAGCGTCGAGGAGCTGGCGGCGGCCGCGCACGAGGAGGCCGCCGCGCTGGCCTACGAGATCGACCTGCTCGTCGATGCCCGCGGCCAGATCCTGCTGCCGATCGACGGCGAGGGTGATCGCAGCCCGGTCGTGGTCAAGCGGGCGTCCTGAGTTCCGGGCCGGGTGAAAGGAACGATGACGATGAGCGTGACACCGCTGCACCGCGATTCCCGTTGGGCTGGTTGGGAATCCGATCATCAGGATCAGATCATGGAGCGCCGGGCGGCGCTGCTGATCGCCCTCGACGACGCCCAGGGACTGCTGACGCGGGCCGCCGGCGTCCTCGAGGAGTTGCGTGAGCCGGCCGCACTGGACTCCCAGCTGTCCTACGGCCGCGACGCCCGCGACGCCGCGACGCTGATCGACGTCGCCACCCGCGAGGCGCGATCGGCGTTCGCCCTGCTGCAGATGCGCTTCGCCGGAGAAGGCCCGCGGCGATGAGCGCTGCGTTGTTCCAGGCGCCCGGCCGTGAGGCGCGGACGCGGCGCAGCGAGGGCCATCACGGCGGCCGGCCGATGCGCAGCCGTCCGCACCGCGGCGCCGGTGTGGTTGCGGTGGTGGATCCGGCGCGGATGGATGAGGTTCCGTTCTCAGAACTGGTGTGCCGGTTGATGTTCAGCCGGCCCAAGGGGGCTGACGCCGCGGTGTGGTCGCGGCTGTTGGAGGCCGATCTGGTGGCGCGGACCGCGGGCGCTCTGCGCCGGGCGCTGGAGCGCAACACGGCCGCGGTCGAGCGCCGGCGGGCGGAATGGATTCTGTACACCGAGGCCCGGGTGGGGGTGAAGGTCGACGCCAAGGAATGGCAGTTGGCGCAGCAGGATTTCCACGACTGGTGTGCGCGGGCGGAGAAGTTCTCCGGCGTGGCCGCCAAGGCGTTGCAGGAGGTTGAGCGGGCCGAGCGTAAGCATGTGCGCCGCGGCGGCTGGGAGACAGGGGATTCGGGGCACTACCGCAATCTGCTGCAGACCGTCGCCGAGGCGATCCGGGAGCATCGGGCCGCTTTGGATGACGGCGATGTGATCGCCGAGGAGCACGACGTTCGGTTGTGGTCGGTGCTGGACACGGTGTCGGTCCCTCATGGCCGGTTCTCGGAGCACAAGACGTTGGCGGAGATGTTCGATGCACGGATCTGGGGGATGAACTGATGGCTGCGATGACGTGTGCAGTGGTGGAGCGGGTTGGGGCCACCGAAAATTGCGCCGGGCGTGTCACGATCAGCGACACCGAAATCTCAACCTCAACCGGAGGTTCCACCCCGTGCCGCCAGACTAAGTGCTCGCGGCGCCCCGTCGCCGACGGACTGTGCCGCGACCACCTCGACGCCGAAACCCGCTGGCGCGCCGGCGGATACACCGACGCCGCCCCAGCCCGCCGCCACCTGCGCGCCCTGCTCGATGCCGGCGTCAGCTTGCGTGCAGTGCATTGCCTCAGCGGTGTCGACCACGCCGCCCTGGCGCACCTCATCGTTGGGATGCCCGCGGCCGGGACCTGGCCGGCGGGCCGTATCCCGGCCGCGGCGTCGCGGCGCATCCTGGAGATCCCGGTGCCCGCCCCCGCTAAGTCCGCGACGGTGGTTCCGGTCACCGGCACCGTGCGCCGCATGCAGGCGCTGGTCGCCTTCGGCCATGCGCCCGAAACGCTGGCTGCGCAACTGGGGGTCACCGACCGATACCTGCGGGCGCTGCTCGACGGGCAGTACCCGGTGGTTCATGTCGACACCGCGCGGCGGGCCGCCGCACTGTTCGACGAGCTGCAGATGGTTCCCGGTGGCAGCGAGGCCGCCCGCCAGGAGGCCGCTGGGCGGCAGTGGGATCCGCCGCTGGCCTGGGATGAGCACACCATCGACAACCCCGCCGCGCAGCCGCACCGCGGCCGTAAAGCATTGTTCGACGAGCGTTACCTGGAGCTGCACGCCATGGGGTTGAGCAACGAGCAGATCGCCGGGCGGATGAACATCACCCTGGAATCGTTGGGTAAACAGTTGCAGCGCTACGACATGTCCGAGCGCTACAGCACCAAGACCCGCAAGCAGCTCTCGTGAAAGCCCCCCAGCAGGACGGCGGCGGCCGCACCTGGGACGAATACCCCAGCAGCGCCACGCATTTCGCCGCAGCAACGGCGGTGGCCCGGTGAGTCACCCTGTGGCACCACAGCTGGGCGTGCGGGCACATGACCTGCCGCCGCGATGGAACGGCCGGGCGGTGTTCTGGAGTCCCTGGACCCGCCTCAACGGGGTGTTCCCCTTCCCGGCCCCGCACTCGCGGCGCTGCCAGCGCTGCGGCGACACCCGCCCGGCGATGATCTCGGTAGGCCGGATCTGGGATGACAGCAGCACCGCGCCGATCCGCCGCCGCTCATGGTGGCCGTGGCCGCGGCGCGCCCCGGTGGGGCAGCGCCGACTGCTCGCCACGATCACCACATTCCGTTGCCCCGGATGCCAATTGGACAGCGTGCTCGATGACGACGCGACGCTGTGGATCCTCGATCCGCCCGACTACACCGACTTTGGCGCCCAGGAGTAGCGCCGATGATCACCGATCCCGCCATGGGGCAGAAAGGAGCGCTCGCCGCAGTGTGAGCCCGCCGCCACCGAAGGTGTTGCGGCACAGAGACAACTACAGAGCAGGGGCCTTGAGAAAGAAAAAGGCAAAGGCGCCCCCCGGAGGGGGCTGGTAAGCGGGTTTGCCGTGACCACCGGAGAAGCGAACTCCGGGCCTTTCGGGATTTGAGTAGGCGACTCGAATCTCGTTGCGCCCCTCACGTTAAGACGAAAGGGACTACCGTGGCTGGTAGCTACCAGGGTACAGCGTGCCCTGAACACAATTCAACACCTGATATCGGCAGCCGTTTCGCTCCCGCCGCCGCCCCTATGGAGGGCGATGCGGGTCGGTCCGGCGGTGTCGCTGGTGGCCGTTCGGCGGTTCGTGAGACGTTTGCTGACTGGGTCAGCGGGGCCGGGAAGGTTCCGGCGACCGTTCCGATGTGGCTGTCGCGGCGGCGGTGGATCGCCACCGTATGCCGTTGGGCGGCAACTGATGAAGGCGCTGCGGTGCTCAAGGCCCACCACGTGTCTTACCGGCTGTTCTGTGCAGTGGTGGTCGTGATCGCCCGCCACGCCGAGGGCCGCACCGGCCGCAACGTCGCGGTCACCAATGAGCGGATTGCCGCAGAGGCCGCGGCCGCGGTGGGTAAGTGCTCGCAGCGGTCGGTGACCACGATCCGGCGGGCGATCCTGGCGCCGTCGGGGTGGGCTATGGAGGTTAAGCGGGGGGCCGGGCAGGCCCAGGGCCGCTACAACCGTCCGTCGTTGTGGCACCTGCTGTCTCGGGCTGTTTGCGACCTTTCCTCTACCAGTGACTTTGATCAGAATTCTTCTGTTGTGAAGTCCTCACCAAGCGCCGCGCGGCGGCGCCGGAGGACTTCACAAGCAACACCGGCCAGCCCAGCCGGCGGAAAGCGGGAACGGGCCGCCAAGCCCAGAGAACGGCAGGTGCTGGTGCTGGCCGGGCATGTGGCCGGGCGGTGCCTGGGATTCGGGAAGGTTCATCCCGGGGCGCTGGCCAAGGTGCTGGCCGACAGCCACCTGGAGCTGCGGGCCTGGACACCGCGCCAGCTGCTGTCCGCGCTGGACGCCCAGACCCGTGAGAGGGGTTTGAGCTGGCCGGACAGGTTGGCGCACCCGGCCGGGTTCCTGGCCCACAGGGTCGCCGGGCTGCCCGCCCGCCCGCAGGTGGCGGCGGCGACTGCGGCGCCGCCCCGGTACGTGCCGGAGGCGCCGCGGCCGGTCGCCTCCGCCGAGGTGCGGGCCGCAGCACGCGACGCGGTACGTCGAGCAGTCATCAACGCCAGAAGGGCGGCAGCAGCATGAGCGTGGCTAACGACACCGAGCGCAACACCCAGCGGCGCGGCGCGGGCCGCGCCGGCCGGGACGGGGACGGCGGTGGGGAGGGGTCGATCGATGCGATGCGCACCCCGCCGCACGATGGGCTGGCCGAACAGGCCGTGCTGGGCAGCATGATGCTGTCCAAGGACGCGATCGCCGACGTCGTCGACAAGATCGACGGCAGGGACTTCTACCGTCCGGTCCACCAAAACATCTACGCGGCGATCATCGATCTCTACGGGCGCGGGGAACCCGCCGACGCAGTCACGGTGGCCGCCGACCTCGACCGGCGCGGGCTGCTGGTGCGGATCGGTGGCGCGAACTACCTGCTCGACCTGATCCAATGCGTGCCGACCGCCGCCAGCGGCGGCTACTACGCCGGCATCGTCGCGGAGAAGGCGATCCTGCGCCGATTGGTGGAGGCCGGCACCCGAGTGGTGCAGTACGGCTACGCCGGCGCCGAGGGCGTTGACGTCAGCGAGGTCGTCGACCGAGCGCAGGCCGAGGTCTACGACGTCGCCGAAAACCGGCGCACGGCAACAGAGTTCCGGTCGTTCGCCGACCTCATCCAGCCGTCCCTGGATGAAATCGACGCCCTCGGATCGGGGGTGTCTCAGAAAGGGGTGATGACCGGTTTCCGGGATCTCGACGAGTTGACCAATGGGTTTCAGCCCGGCCAGCTCATCGTGGTCGCGGCCAGGCCCGGACACGGGAAAAGCACGCTCGCTATAGATTTTTTGCGGAACTGCTCGCTGCGCAACGGTCATCCGGCGGTGATGTTCTCCCTGGAGATGAGTACCAGCGAGATCATGATGCGGATCATCTCCGCGCAGGCCGGGGTGAAGCTGGCCAACGTCCGCGCGGGTCAGTGCAATGACGATGACTGGACCCGGATGGCCCGGATGATGGGGGAGTGCGCCGAAGCGCCGCTGTTCATCGATGACTCCCCGAACCTGACCATGATGGAGATCCGCGCCAAAGCGCGCCGGCTCAAGCAGAAGCACGGCCTGACCATGATCGTGGTGGACTACTTGCAGCTGATGACCGGCGGGAAGAACTACCAGTCCCGCGAGCAGGAAATCTCCGACTACTCGCGGTCGTTGAAGCTGCTCGCCAAGGAACTGGAAGTGCCGATCGTCGCGCTGTCCCAACTCAACCGAAAAGCTGAAGACCGGCACGACAAGAAGCCGATGCTGTCCGATCTGCGGGAGAGCGGCAGCATCGAGCAGGACGCCGATATGGTGATCCTGATCCACCGGCCCGACGCCTACAACCCTGACGACGCCCGCGCCGGCGAAGCTGACCTTCTGCTGGCAAAGAATAGATCAGGGCCTACGCGCAGTCTGGCGGTTTGCCACCAACTCCACATGAGCCGCTTCGCGGACATGGCGCGAGGCTTCTAGGGGGGGCACTCTCATTGTCACACAGCGTTATTGATTCTCGCAATAGCGGTGCCGCGGCGGCTGCCGCCGCCGTGAACTGGCCCGGTAATTGTTTGCTGGCGGTGCGCGTGAATAGTTTTCTGGTTAGTCCCGTCGTGGTGATCGGCCGTGAGGTAGCGCGGCAGCGGGTGAGCGCCGGTCACGGCCCTGAAACGGACCCGTCGACTCTGGCCGTGTGGGAGGGTTGGGCCGCCGATATCGGGCCGATGCCGCCGCCGTCCGCGGTGACCATCACCGGCTTCGTCAGCGCCGACGCACCTCGGCGAGCCTTGTATGCCCTGAACGTCCTCGCCGGCTACGGCGGCGGACTCATCCTGACGGCCGGCGTTCGGCGGCCGTCGCGGTGGACGATGCGCGAATGCGATCTGGCTGGCGTGTCGCTGGTCTGGTGCCGTCGCGGTGTAGGCGCCGAGCTGCTCGTCCAAGGACGTTGCGGCCCAGTGTCGTCGGCGCGAAGAACGGTGGCGACGCGGCAGAAAGAAGAGCTCATTTTCGCCCACGCTCTGCGCTCGGGCGTGATCGAGTAGATCGGTCGGGCGCTACTCCGCGCGGCAGCGCGGGCAGTGGTGCACTTCAGTGTGCTGCCGCCAGCTTTCGTGGTTTGTTGTTGTCTGGACGGCCGGACGGGATATTGCGCTCAGCCGGCGAGGCGCTGGGTGTCCGCGGCGATCGTGGGCCGGTGGATGCCTTCGAGGCGGCGGAGGGTCATCCTGTTGGTGATCAGCCGGCCGGCGAGGAAGGTTCGGCGTTCGTTGGCGCTCAGGCCGCCCCACACACCGAACTTGATCTCGTTGTCGAGTGCCCATTGAAGACAGCTGCGTCGAACCTCGCAGCGGTCGCAGACAGATTTGGCTTCGGCGTTGGATTCGCCCTTCTCGGGGAAGAAGATCTCCGGATCGGTTTGGGGGCACAACGCTTTGTCGAAGAACTCTGGGTCGGGGGTGGCGGCGAGTTCCGTCAGGGTGGCCATGGTGGTGTCCTTACGAGTCGTGGAAGGCGCGCCCTTCCGGGGGGCGGGGCGGGCGTGGTTGGGGGCAGGCTATCGAGTGGGCCGGACAACCCACTTCCTGACGCGGATAGTGCTGCGCGGCGGTCGGTTTGGGTGGTCTTGAGAACCTGTGTACGCGCGTTCCATGCTGAGTGGCGGGTGGTCCGGCGTGATCCGGGGTGGGCCACCGGCGCGCGGCAAGCGGGTCCATGGTCAGTGGGTTCTTGCCGCCGCCGCCCAGTTCGGCCGCGGATCAACACGGGCGCAAGGAGGCGCCTGTAAAGGCGTCGCCAGGACCCTGATCTCCGGGCGAGCGGCGACCTGTCGGGCGGCCGGACTGGGCGCACATTCAGCGCTGCAGTGATGTCCGGGTGGTGGGTCACACTGATGGCCAGCCCCGACGCGTAACCCGCCGGTGAGAGGAATTCCGTTGACCGACAATGCAGCAGCTACAGCATCCTTCTTCGCGAGCCAGCATGTGCCCCTGGACATCAACGGCACGACGACCGCCGTCGAGTTGCCCGCTCAGACCACCGCATGTCCCTTCCTGGTCATCGTGCCGGCCATCGGCGTGAACAACACCGGTGATGGTGTCGTATTCCGTGGATCCTGGAACCTGCTGCACTCGCCGACCGGCCGGGCGGTTGTCGGATCACGCGATCCGCACGGGCTGGAAGTGTTGGCCTCGGCGCTCACCGACTGCGGTGATTGGGATTTCAGTGACCCTGCCCACTTCGCCAGCCCCCAGAACACGGCGATGGTCGACAAGGCACGGAAAGTGATCCGCGACTGGCAGATCGATCAGGGCTACACCGGCCCGCCGACGCTGTTGGGTGACGATGAGGAGAGGAAGGTCGCGCGGGATCGGGAACCCGCGACGACCCTGATGTATGAGGAACTGGAGACGTGGCCCAAGCACTTCCAGTCGATTTACGAGCGCAAGCTGATTGCCACGAACAAGGATGCGTGGGTCGAGGCGATCTCGGGTAGCGTCGCCCGGTTCGGGAACGTGTACTTACTGGCGGTGTTGCAGCGCCTCTCGCCGGAAGTGGCTGACATCGCGACTCGCCAGTACCTGGCATTGTGCGATGCCGGGGACGGCATGTGTGAGCAGATTACGCAGTGGGCGCAGGAGATCGCCGACGGCAATCCGCTCACGCTGCTCGGGATTCCCGACGTGGATCCGCTCGCGGACTGGGTCAGCGGTCCGCTGGCCAGATCCGGGCAGTCATGACGGCACGAGATGGTCGGCGCGGTCGCCGCGGACCGGTGTTGATGTCGGTGGGTCACGGCATGCTGGCGGGCGTCGCCGCCGACGCCGCGTTCGGCATCTACTCGGTCGTCGCTGCCGGCCGCTGGATCACCACCAACGGCGCGCGCTCCTCAATCAGCAACCACGGGAAGGGAAAACGATGAGCGACACCAACACCTACGTCACCGCGATGAAGGTCGCCGACCTGTTCGTCGACCACACCTATCAGCGGGAACTCGACGTGCGGCGGACCAAAGAGCTCGCCGCCGCGTGGGATCCCCGGATGGCCGGCATCGTCGAGGTCAGCGAGCGGCCCGACGGGCAGTCCCCGCGGTTCGCGGTGATCGACGGCCAGCATCGCGTCGCCGCGGCCGCGCTGCTGGCCGAACCGCCGGTGATGGTCGTCAACGTGCACTCCGGGCTGAGTCTGGCCGAAGAGGCCGCGCTGTTCGACAAGCTGAACCGGCAGCGGCGGGCCCCCACCACCTGGGATCATTGGCGCTCCCGCAAGATCGCTAACGACGAGACGGTCATGGCGATCGAAGTGGCTGTCGCCAAGGTCAAAGACCCGATCGGCAAAGCGGCCAGGCTTGTCATCAACTCGGCCCCCAAGGATGGCCATGTTCGGTGCACGTCCACGCTGGAGAAGCTGGCGGAACTGGGTGGCCCGAAGCTGGTCGGAGAGACCCTCCAGTTGATCTATGACTGCTGGGATGACCGACTGGACGCCTACGACGCGCCGATCGTGCACGGTGTCGGTCTCCTGCTGCACTACCTCGGCGAACCGGCTGATCCCCGGCGGCGTCCGATCGACACCGCGCGGCTGCGTGATGTCCTCCTCGGCATGCTGCCGCGTCAGCTGAAGACCCGTGCCCTCGCGCTGCGGGAGCACACCCACGGCAGTCAAGCCAAACTCGTCGCGATCGCGGCGATGGATGCCTACAACCGCAAGCCGGGCCACCGGATCCTGGTGTCCACCAGAACTTTCGGCACGACCGCCCGTAATGCCCACTCGTCCGGCGGCCCGTCGGCGCGGCTGGAGCCGGTCCCCGAGGTGGGCGGACGTAAGGATGCCGTCGCGTAAGCGTCGTTTATCGAACCGATCGATCTGAGGAGAATTTCGATGACGCCTTCAACGGTGGACTTCGTGGCGGTTCGGGTAGCGATCCGTGAGGACTGCACCCTCACCGTCAGCGGGATGGCGACCAGCTGCCCGCAACTGGCGGTCACGCCTCGAGTTCAGCTCGCCGAGGACGGCCAACCGGTGATGTGTGGAGGATTCGTTCTCACTCACCTGCCCAGCGGGCGGATGGTCGCCACCGACAGCTCGTCGGGGCGGCTGCTCGACCTCGCCGGCCGGCTGGAACGCTTCGACTGGGATTTCCCGGCCTTCTCGGCGGCGGGATTCGACTACGCCGACGTCCGGGCGATCCTGCGGCAGTGGGCGCTCGACGAGGCGCCGCCGCCGGCGTTCCTGTCCCGCGACGACGCCGCCACCCGCGAGGCCCGCGCCGTCGCGTCCGCACGCACGCTGCTCGACGAGCAGATCACCCGCTGGCTGCGGCACTTCGAAGAGTCCATGGAACTGAGCATGCGGCTCGTTGCTGACGAGCTCCACCACCCGCCCGGGCACACCATCAGCGGGGACCGGCGGTTGTATCTGGAGCGGATGCTCAACGCCGACAACGGATACGGCCTGGTGTTCCTGCTGGCGGTGCTGTTCCGGCTCGACCCGGCGGTGGCCGACGTCGCCGCCAATCAGCTCGTCGCGGCATGGGAGGAAGGCGAGATGGGGGAACGGGTTTACCGGTGGGCGTCGGAACTTCAGGAAACCGCCCGGATCGACCTGGCGGGCATCCCCCAGGGCGGCAGGTAGCGGGGGCGGTGGCGGCCCTCCCGGCTCCTGTGGTTGCCGCGATCGGAGCCAAACCTGCCGGGTGGGCCGTCGCTGTATGGCCGCATACGCCGGTGTCGACACACAAGGCTGCCGCCGGCGGTCCAACCATGCCCCGGCAGCGCCGTTGATCCACCGGTACTTCAAGCCGGTGCGGTGGTCGGAGCCGATGGGCGGCGGTGCGGATCCTTATGTGTCGGTGGGCCCGAAGCTGGGCAGGTGCATGTCGGTGATGACTTGCTGGGTGAGTTCGAGTGCGCGTTGGAATCGTTGCGCTCCGGAGAGGATTTCGGCTGCGCCTTTGTCCTTTTCGGCTTGCGCGGCCAGGAGCAGGGTGATTCGGCTTTCGTAGTCGAGTTGATCGGCGCGCAGTGCGGCGTTTTCGGCGCGGACGTCGGCGATGAGTTGCTCGATCTCGGCTTCGCGGGAGCGTATCGCTGAGAGAGCCTGGAGGATCTGGGCGTCGCGTTCGGCGTCGCGGCGGGCTTGGCGGGCTTGCATGTCGGAGATGATCTGCAGGGCAGCGGTCAGTGTGGTGGCGTCGATCTGCGCGGTAGCGGCCGGCTCTGGGGCGGGGTTGGGGGTGAAGGGCGGGACGTCGGTGTAGACGTACCAGGTGTCCTGTTTGGCATGTTCGGGGCGGTAGACGCATCCGGGGATGTCGCCGCTTTCGATGTGTCTGCGGATCGTTCGGACGTCGGTGGCATTGGGCCAGATCCGGCGGCGGGCAGCCTGGGATGCGGTGATCCTCGGCCGCTGGGGCGGCGTAGACCTGATTTCCACGGTCGGGCTGCATCCTCCTGTCCTGTCATCGACGTGTGGGTTTGTCCGGTTGAGTGGGCCTAACAGTACATTGCCTGCGACACGCCGTGCGCGGATATCCGCGCACTCGGTGTGGTTGCATAACATGACATGCAACAGGACATTCGACAAGACATAACAGTGCATTGTGGCTGTTGAGACGAGTGGAGACGAGACGATGGCGGTAGCTGCGGACACCAAGAGCAAGCGGTCGGGCAGTGAGAAGCGCAAGCGTTCCGCCCAGGTTTCGGTGCGGATGCTCGAGGAGCATCTCGAAGTGCTGCAGCGGGTGGCCCGCGAGAACGGTCTGCGCAGCGCTCCGGAGTTGATCCTGAAGCAGTGCGAGCCGTTGTTCGCCGCCGCTGGCGTGCCAACCGGCGCTTAATCGTCCCGACCCGGGCCGGCGGGCTTACGGCTCGTCGTTTGTTGTTGGGTCGGGTCCTCGGCAGGCATCGAGGTTCACACCTTGGGGTGGCTAAAAATTTCTTCGCGGCATGCCGCACGCGTGTCGGTCGCGGCATGCCGCGCTTGTCCGTGTCACGATCCCGGTGAGCACATCTCACTCAGCCATCGGGAGCCGCCTATGACGACAACCCGCGCACGGCCTACAACGTCTGTGCGTGCGGAGTTCCACACCATCATCTGAGGCGAATGTCGCCCAACGAATCCGGAAGCGCACCAACGCATTTCCGGTAATCTCCCCATCTCGCACCGCTACCTGGCGGTTGATGCTGCCTAGTTGTGGGTTTGTCGTCGCTCTGGCCGGCGGTCGCGAGGGTGCGGGGCGGGTTCGCCACAACTGGATAACCGTGTTGCAGGCCAACAACATTCAGTAAACGCCGTCGCCCCCGGCTGTAGGAGGCCAGGGGCGACGTTCTGAGCGTTGTTGAGGTCGAGTTCCCGCTCGTCCTCGATCGGGCTTGCGCCCATATTCCCTTGAGGGAGTTTTCTCATGCCTGAGAGCTCTCACGATAGCGCATACCCTCATACGCCCCGAGTGGACGCGCCCCATCGTGACATCACACTGCGATCACCCCGACCTACCCGTGCCGGCGGCGGCGGTCAGCGGCGTCGGATCAGCTTCCACGACGCCGACCGGGTGACCCTGCGGCTTGGTGCCGCAGGCCAGGCCGCCGGCCTGCGCGGCGTGGCCTCCGAGGTCCTCGCCGCTGTCGTCGAACTTCTCCCGGCCCGGTGGACCCGGATCCGCGACGACCGGATCCGGCTGCACCACATCGTGGCACTGTGCCCGTCGAATCCTCACCAGCGCAGCGTCGGTCGCGCACTGGCCACGCTGCAGCGGCTGGAGATCATCAACTACCTGCCGGCGCGGGGCCGCGGCGCCACCGCGACGATCGAGGTGCACCGCCGGCTGCTCGACGGGATCCACGAGCTCGACCGCGACGATTCCGGCCGCGTGGTCGTCCCCTTTTCCCGCCCCTCTACTACTTCTTTCTCCCGAAAGAACCCCCCTACCCCCCACGAACGCGCCGACGCCGAGCCAGGAGGTGGTTCGGGGCGACCGGTTGAGGTGGACATCGACGCCGCCGAGATCTACCAGGTCATGGCCGGGATGCCGGCGCTGTTCCAGCAACTGCCCCGGCATCTGCGGTGGATGCTCGGAAAAGCTCTGCGCGCCAGGCTTGCTCGCGGGTGGCGGCCCGATCAGATCCTGGCGGTGTTGGGTGCGGAGATTCCAGCTGGGGGAGTGGATCGGCCGTTTCGGCTTGCGATGTGGCGGCTGGCGATGAACCTGCCGGGGTCAGGGCCGCGGCTGGCGGTGTTGCAGCAGAGCTGGGACCGCCGCCATGCCGCTCAGCAGCGGCGCGAGCAGATCGAACAGGCCGAGGATGCCTACCGGCGGGTCGAGGCGTTCACCACGGCTGGTCAACAGGCGGCGATGGTCTCCGCGGTCGCGGCGCTGTTCGGCGGGGATCCCGCCCCGGCGGCCGCGGTCGTCACCGCCGCCCGGCGGGCCCGCCGCCAATACCCCCACCTGCCCGAAGCGGACGCCGTTGCGGCATGGCTGCGCAGCGGCGACACCCGCAGCGGGGTCGGTCGAAGTGAAACCGTTGCTCCCGAGGCTGTTTGGCCCGACTGGCTCACCGCCTGTCCTGACGGGGGATGTGTCAGCTGCGGACAGCCCGGCAGCGTACGCAATGAACTGCCGCTGCACTCCGTGGTGTGCGACACCTGCATCGCCGCGGCCGCCGCGTGAGGAATGTCGGAGGGGGGCGATACGGTGCACACCGATACCGTCGTTGCCGCCCCGAAGCCGGACGTCGCGGCCAGGCCTCCGCCTGGCCGCGTGGTACGCCTGCACCACCGGCTGCCCGTACTACGACGCAGTCGCGGCGATCGTCGACGTGCAGCGGCGGCGGGGTGCCCAGGAATTTGGAGGAGGGACAACATGAGTTCGGATGGAGATCCGCCGCTGTTCGGCTGGTGTGCGCTGGCTGCCTTTGCCGGCTTCGGCTTGAGCGCTGCCGATCGCATCTTTCACCAGTCGTGGGCGGGTTTACCCGGCGCGATACTGCTCATCGGCGCCGGTGTGGTGGCGATGGCCGGTGGCTGGTATGCGGGAGTGAAACCGCCGCCGGAGACCCGCGCCGACAGCAATCTGCGCGTCAACAGGGGCCTGGTCGGCACCCAGATCCTGCTGGCCCACATGGCGCTGATCGTGGTCGACGACTCGGCCAGCGGGGGCGACAAGTTTCGGCGCTCCGTCGTCGCTGTCGACCCGGCGACTGGAAAAACGGGTCTGCTGTTCATCGAGCTCGACCGCCGCGGCCGCGTTGTGGCTGCGGCCCTGCCGGGCCATCACTGGATTCCCGCGACAGCGCGGGCCCCGCTCGGCACAAGGTAAGTAGGTCCCGTCAGGGCAACGGTGAATAGCGCTCTGCCGCAACGTCTGCCCTGGGATTCGCGGAGCATTTCCCGTGGCAGGGGCGGTGTCCGGGTGTGGCGATAACGTCGCCGCCATGGCAGAACACCCTTCCTATATTCACGGTGGTGCGCTCGGATCGTTCGGTCATGTCGATCCGACGACGTTGGTGATCGGAGCCAACGTGCGCGACGAGCCGGATCTTGAGGAGGAATTCGTCGACTCCGTGCGCCAGCATGGAGTGCTGGTGCCGGTCACCGCGATCTGTGACGACGATGCCCGGCTGATGGTGCGGGATGGTCAGCGGCGCACGCTGGCGGCCCGCGCGGCGGGGCTGCCGTTGATTCCGGTGTATGTGATCCCCACCGCTGCAGATGGTTCCGTTCACGGTGACGTGGAGCGGGTGATTCAGCAGATCGTCGCCAACGATCAGCATGTGGCGCTCAGTGATGCTCAGCGGGCCCGCGGTATTCAGCAGATCCTGGATGCCGGTGTGACGGTCGCTAAGACCGCCAAGCTGTTGTCCAAGCCGCGGGCGGTGATCAGCTCGGCGGCCGAGGCCGGTAAGTCCGTTGCGGCGATGGCGGCGCTGGCCAGCGGGCAGTTGACATTGGCGCAGGCGGCCGCGGTGGCGGAGTTCGCCGAGGATGCGGGCGTGGTGGAGAAGCTCATCGCCGCCCCGCCGGGGCGTTTCGAGCACCTGCTGTCCCAGCTGCGGCGTGCCCGGGAGACCGCGCGGCTGCTGGCTGAGGCGGCAGTGGGCTACCGGGAGAAGGGATTCACGGTTCTGGAGGATGCGCCGCGGGTCAAGGATGTGTCATGTGTGGCGCTGCATGCGCTGCGTGACGCTGCCGGGCAGTGGGTCGATGACAGTGTGGTCGTCGACCCGGCGCTGTGGGCGGTGCTGCTGGGGGAGGAGGAACGGTACTTCGACGAGGGCGGTGCGCTGGTCGACGAGGACGACTTGGATTACCACACGAAGTTCGATCGCGACGCGGTCGCCGCAGAAGGTCTGCGGCACTACAACAGCGTCAGCGCTGCGTGGGTGGCGGTGCCGACCTGGTACTGCCTGGACTACCAGGCGGCGGGCCTGACCCCGTCGTGGCTGGCCCCGCCCGCTCCTGGGCATGACGACGTGACTGACGTTGTCGACGGTGCTTTCGCGGACGCCGAGGATGGCGACGTCGAGGATGCCGGTGATGAGCCTGCGGCCTGTGTCGAGGGAGGCGTTGATGAGGACGCGGTGCTGGTGGAGTCGCGGCGAAACGTGGCCGCCCTCAACCGGCTTGGCGAAGCTGCGGCCGAGGTGCGCCGGCGGTGGATCAGCACCAACCTGCTGGCGGGTAAGAAACCGCCGAAGGGTGCCGCGGTGTTCTGCGCCGCCATGCTGGTGGCGGAGAGTGGTCTGCTCGGTGACCACCACGCCGGCAATGCCGCGGCCGAGCTGCTCGGGCGCCGCCCCGGCCCGGGGGTGCTGCGTGAGTACGCCGCCGGCTTGGCCGACGACGGCCGCGCCCAGGTCATGACCCTCGCGCTAGTCCTCGGGGCGCTGGAAAATCGGTACACCAAAGACTTCTGGCGGCGCGGGCAGGCGTGGGCGAACACCGTTGGCCCCAAGGAGCTTTTGGTCTATCTACGGTCGTCCGGCTACGTCCCTTCCGACATCGAACTGGTGGTACTGGGTGAGAAGAACCCCGCCACCATCGACCTCAGCGTCGCCTAATGGCCATGGTGGGTGTTGGCCGGTGGGCGTTCGCCGCCCGGCTGGGGTGAATCGGGTTGCGGGGCAACGAGGATCAGCCCGGTTTGGAGCTGTGGCCACGCGAGCATGATCTGCCGCCGCGCTGGGACGGCCTACCGGTGGAATGGGGAGAGTGGATCGACAGCGCCCCGATCATCATGTGCCCGCCGCCGAAGCGGCCCAGCCGGTGCGGGCGATGCCGCAGTGAGCGCCCGGTGCTGGTCTGCACCGGCCGGCTGTTCAGCGATCCGGCGACCGCGCCGCCCGCGATCGGGCAGGCGCGACTGAGTCGCGACCGCCACCTCGTGGGCGTGATGGCGGCGTTTCGCTGCACGGACTGCCAGCACGACACCGTGCGAGACCCCGACGGACAGTATTGGGACCTCGACGACACCGACTACCGCGACGCCGGCTCCTTCGACGTGAACGCATCGACGCCCTAAACAGCGGACTTAACCCCACCTAGATGGAGTGCCGCAAAGCGGCTGTCGGCCTGTGGGATTCGCAGGGTGTGCGCCTGCTTCGGCACCGAATTTTCGGAGTCGTTCCCGCGGCCGGATCTGTGTAAGAGGGCGTGTCCGGCCCTGTTGTTACGGTCCTGCCAATGCCTGACATCAGCGCGACCGCCTCAACAGTGGCGGAGCACCGGCGGGGGCTGAAAAAGGTTCACAGCACGTGTGATTCGAGAGGGGAAACGTCCATGGCCCAGCAATCGGCCACTAGTGGTGGAGATCAAGGGGTGGGGTGGCTGCACGTCTCCGACGGCGGGATCGACCTCGCCGCGCTGTGCGGTGACCGCCGATCTCCCAGTCGCTCGGGTTGTTGTAGCCGGCGTGGGTGCGTTGGAGGAAGGTGCGGGCCGGCTCGGGGATGGTCTCCCAGAAGATGGGCTCATGGGCTCATGGGCTCCGGCGCCGGCGGCTCTGGCTGGCTTGCCTGGGCGTGGTGTGACCCTGTTCGGTCGGCCCATGATGGCCGGCGCAAGCCGGCCGGACGGGGGCAAAGCCCCGGGTGCGCTGCTACTCAAATACGGAAATTCCAGCAAACAGCACAAGCCCTACCGTGCAACGGCGAAGCCGGAGCGCGAACCATAATCACGAACGAAAAACACTGTCACACAACAACAAATCACCAAACGCGAAAACCATTGGGCGAAGACCAATTACACGCAACAACATCGAAAATGCAACTGGCACAACATGACTCAAGCCACACATAGGCTGGCGTAGCCAGCCAACCCAGCCTCGGGGCGCAGCCCCGACCCCGACCCCGGCGAAGCCGGGGGGGGGCCACTAACACAGTTGTGGAAATTCCAGCAAACACATTCGGCTCGGTTAGCGTGGAGACGTAGCCTTAGCGCTTCATAGCCATACATGAAAAGCACTGGTAGAGAACAACAGTCAACCTTGCCCCGAATTCTTTTGCCCCGGGGTGTGATCGAGCGACGTCGCTGGATGATCGGCACTCGTCGGTGACGCTGATCAATCCGATACGTCAGACATCACCGTGCTCGACGGCCAAGATCCACTCGCATGGGGCAGCCTGGTCGGGACCATCGCCGAGATCGGCGACTGTTTGATCGTGGACCCCTACCTCAAGGCCGAGCAATTCCTTGACGTTGCGAAGTTCACCGGTACGACCCGAGTCATCCTCAAGCGGCCCAACAGCGACGGAGAGTTGGTTCGCTGGCAGCTGTATCAGGCACTCCCCGGACTCTCGGTCAACATCAGGATCATCGACCCGCAGCACATACACGACCGCTACATCGTTGGCGAGACGGCGGTCTACACCCTCGGATGCTCGTTGGTGGGTGTGGGGCGCAAGCCCACCACGCTGATCCCCATGACGGGTGAGCCCGCCGACCGCATCCGCGCGATTGTCGAGGGGTGGTGGGACATGGCAGAACCAGTTGGGGAGCCAGCGCCTGCCGATCAAGAGCCGGAGCTTGAAGCGGGACCAGGGCAAGCCGGGTAGAGCGAAGGCGAAAGCCATTGCCGCCGTTTTGGAACGCGGACTTGCGTCGCGCGGCCGCCGAGTTACGGGCAGGCGTCGAGAGGAGTGCCTGGCGGGGCACTCACAACTGGCGCAGCGCATGGTGATCGTCCTACTCGCGGAGAGGTAGCCCGAACCGATGAGTTCCCGCGAAAATTAGGCGCTCTCTGGGCCGCCTGCCTTCGGCCCGTCGGGCCAGCTCAGGAGCCGGATTTTGCTGTCGGCCTCCGACTCTAAACTTAGCTGCACGCGGGTAACACGCGGACAGCTTTCGGCTCCTGCTGGGCCTGGCTGGAGGTCGATCAGCGCAGGAGAGGGCGGGTTTCTTGAACAGCGTCTCTGCTGCTGACCCTGATCGTTCGGTGGTAATCGTCGCCTCCGACGGCAGCCACCTGCCCTCCGGGATGGGGTTGACCGGTCCGGTGACGTCGATGGACAAGCTGGAGTCGCTGATCGTTTGGGCCCGTGACAAGCGGGGCTGTCTGCTGGGCGAGTCGGCGCGGGTCTGGGTGGTCGGTGCTGCGGTGCGGCAGTTGACCGGTCAGTCGACGATCGGCGAGGACGTTGACGAACAGTTGGGGCGGGCGCTGGCCGGGCTGGTGAGTCGCGGCTGGGAATTGTCGGGGGCCGACGGTCGGTTGGTTGTAGCGCGGGGTTCGGGTCCGGGCCGGATCGGTATCGAGGTGGTGGCAGAGCCTCAGCCGTGGCTGGCCGGCGGAGACGACGTCGTTTGTGAGGACGCCGGCGAACTCGGTCGGCGGCTGCGCCAATGGACGGCGGCGGTAGGGGTTCTTCCGCAGCGCACCGCGGTCGGCTCCGCTGCGGTCGTGTTCGATGCGATCCAGGTCGCCAGGAACGCTCGTCGCGCCCCTGCAGTCGCCGCGGCGGGATTGCCGGCCGATGTGGAACTGGCCACGGCGGTGCAGCCGACGTGGGTCATGGACACCACTCTGGTCGACCGTGCGTTGGAGCGGGCGCACGAGTTGGTGCTCCTCGAGCAGCTCCATCCCAAGCTGGCTTCAGCGGGCATGCTTTCCCTCGGTTCGGGCCAGCCCGAACGGTTGGAGGGGCAGAAGGCGGCGGTGGCGGCCCGTGCCGACAAGCGGCCGTTCGGTGTGTGGTTGGCCTGTTTGCCGGCCGCCGAGGGGATGGGGCTTCCGGCGGGGCTTCCTCTTCCGCATCCGCGGATGCGGTGGGATCAGCCGGTACAGGTGTGGCTGAGCAGTGAAGATCTGACCGGCCTGAGCGCGGCTGTGCGCGACGGTGGGGCGGGTTTGGCGGTCAGCGAGCTGAACATCAGTGCGGCGATGGTGTGGCCCCAGCAAGGGCGCCTCTTGGAGGCCTGGGCGGGTCGGTTCCGCGACGCGCTGGCCGACCCCGAACTGCGTAGCACCGCTTTGGTGTCGGCTGCCCGGAGTTACCTGGATGCTCTGGGGGATGGGTCGGTGTGGACGGGCGGGCTGGCCCACCACTATCAGCCGGCGTGGGCTGCCGCTATTGCCGCCCACGTTCGCTTCCGTGGCCGGCGTGCGGCCATGCGGATCTCGCGTGAGTACAAGCTGTGGCCGCTCTACGCGCGGGATGCCGGATTGCTGTACGCCGTCGGCCTCGATGAGGCCACGCAGACGGTCATCGACCTTGCAGACACCTACACGCGGTTGGGGCGGTTGGTGGCGGCGTCCCGCGCGGAGGTGACCGACGCGCTTCTCTTGGAGATCCTGAGCACCGAGACTGACGACGAGCTCGCCGCCGCGCTCACCGGTGCGCTGCATCTACCAGCCGCGGGCCCGCTCGTGTCGGTTCCCGCTGGTGAGCGGGTGGCGGGAGTTTCAGGGCTGCTGGTGGGTGTGAAAGATGAAGCAGCCGTGCTGGATTCGGTTGGCGACGATGTCGGTGGGCCTGCCGTTGTGGTGGGCGGTGGTGAGCGTGCCGGCGCCGGGCGGCGGCGGGTGGTGCGGGCGGCGGCCGAGGTGGGTGGTGTGGTTGCCGGCGTCTTGCATACCGATGGGCTGTGGCTGCCCGATGGAACGTGCGTGGAGCTGGTCGAGCCGATCGTGCATGTCGGTCAGGTGGCGCAGTTGGCGTGGCAGCACAACATCGGTTACCGGTTGAGTGAGAAGTTCTCTGAGCCCGGCCAGATTTGGGTGACCGAGGATGTTTGCCGCGCGGTCGGGATCGACGTCGAGGCGATCAGCCGGCGCGACCCGAACAAGTCGCTGCGCGAACTCACCGCAGCGTTGGAGTTCGTCACTCTCGCCGCCGATGACGGATGGGGGTTCGGTGGCGGACGTAGCGAAACACCTCAGTTGGGAACATGGACCCGGATCTTCCGGCCCGACCGCGAGGACCTCAAAGGTCCGCTGGTGGCGTTGATCCCCGGGATGACGCGCAAGCAGGGCAATGACAATCCGATCCTGGCGGGCGCCGATCCGGCGCGGATCGCCCGCCGTTTACAGATGTTCGCCGATCGGCTGGGCTATCCGTTGAAGATCAATTCGGGTGTGACCGCGATCGACGTGATGGTGCAAAGCCGGCCCAAGACGCGGTCCCCGGCGGAATGGCGCGACATCGTCTTGGCTCCCTCGCGCACCAAGGAACCCTACGGAATCACCGATCTTGAAAGCGATTTCGAGTGGTCGCGGAAGCCCACCGAGGGGGAAGCGGCGATGAGGTACGTGCATGCCTACGACCGTGGCGGTTCCTACCCGGCCGCCATCGCGGGGTTGGAGTTGCCCATCGGTGATCCCGTCCATCATCGCGACGGGGTGGCGTTCGATCCGAAGCTTCCCGGGTACTGGCTCATCGAGGTTCCCGAGGTGCAGGACTGGTTGTTGCCGTACCTGCTCAACCCGCGCGGGCACAAGTTCAGCGGACCGAAGTGGGTGTGTACGCCGCGGTTGGAGCGGGCGATCGTGTTGGGGTATCAGCCGACCGTCTTGGAGGCTTATGTGTGGCCGCAGCACGGGCGGGTGCTGCGCGGCTGGTATGAGCGTTTCCGCGACCTCGCTGTGGCGTTGGATACCGACGATCCCGATGACCGGGCGGTGCGGGATCAGGCGAAGATCGTTCGGGTGGCCGGCATCGGGCTGATGGGATCGTTGCAGCACCTGCAGGGCAAGACCGGGTACAGCCCGGAGCGGCGCTATCACATCGTGTCCAGAGCCTCGGCCAGCATCATCTACAAGCTCCATCAGATCGGTGTCGACAGCGGGCGTTGGCCGCTGGCGTGCATCACGGACACTGTGCTGTATGCCTCCGATGACCCGGATCCGGTCTCGGCCTGGCCGGGGGATGGGAGGTCCTTCGGCCGCGGGTTCGGCCAGTACAAGCCCGAGGGCTCGGCGATCCTCGCCGAGCATCTGGAGTTCCTCAACGGCCGCAACTATCGGGGCAAGCAGATGCTGACCCCGCCGGAGCAGTGGCGCGCTGAAATGCTCAGCACCACAGAGACTTCCAAGGGGCAGGACTGATGGTGCGCGGGCGCCGGGACCGGAGAGTCACCGCCGATGACATCGTCGAACACGCCTCGGTGTTCGACTCGCGGGCGGCCACCGTCAACTCCGTCGCCGCGAGGCTGGGTGTCACCGCGGCGGCGGTGCGCAGGGCGATGCGTGAATCAGTGCAAGGCTTCGCCGACAAGGCCTTTGAGCAGCTCGCCGGCCGCGCTGCGGCCGTGGAGAACAATCCGCTGAGCATGTTGCAGGCGGTCTTCGGTCCGGGGCCGCGGGGTGGTGCGGTCAACGCCCGGGCGGCCGCGAAGGCATTGGGCGTCGCCCCGGGGACGGTGCGCCGTTGGGCCGCCGGGACGCAGAAGCCCTCCGCCGATCACCTCACGGTCTTGAAGAACGCCGTTAAACAAGTCACCGGAACACGACGCGGCCGCCGCGGTGTCACCGCGGGCTATCGCACCACGGCCGCAGGCCGGCAAGCCTGCCAGCGCGGCGGCACCGTGTGGGTGACGGGCTACCAGGGCCCCAGTGTCCTCGACCGCGACGGCAACCCGACCTCCTATGGATCCAATCGGTGGCGCACGGTGCGCATGACGGTCAGCCCCGCCGATATCGACGCCCTGTTGGCTGCCTACGAAAAAGGGGTCGATGACCTCAAGCGGGAGTTGACCGCCATCTATGACCGGACCGTGGCCGAATGGGAATTCCTGAGCATCGACGACTTCGGTATCGAACCGCAGTGACGATTGCTGGAGCGGAGGCGATCGAGCCGGCGCCCGGGCCGCGATGGACCCACAAACGGCTGATCGGCATGCTCAAGGACTGCTACGGGGTCGGGCCGCGCGGCGGCGTGAACGCCGCGGCGATCGCGGCCTACACCGGGACCGCACCCTCGACGGTCTACCGATGGATCGCACCTGGCCCAACCCAGTACCGGCTCGCGATCCCACCGGGCAGGCTCTCCGAGCTCCAACTGGCGCCCCCGATGGATGAGGTCCGCGCGGTGCAGTCCTACCGGCACGCGGTGATGGCCATCGAGACCATCGATGAAGGCAGGGCGTGGCCGGAATGGGAACAACGCGGCTGGCTGCTGCCCCACAACGTCGTGATCAACAAACTGGTTGGCAAACCGTGGCAGCAGATCATCGTCACCCGCGCTTTCCCGTCCCGGCCGCGTAGGAACCTCCAAAAGCCCGTGCCCGGCGCCGGTGACGTCAACCGGCTACGAGCCTGGGAGAACATGCGCGCCAACGACATTGCGCTCGCCTCCCTGACCGTCCCGAACTACTTTTACGGGCAAGTGCTGGTTCGGGCAGTCATGGTCCACCACTGGTGGTGGCGGGTCTATCCGATGCGCAGCGAATTGCCGATGGGCCGCACCCGCGTCTGGATGTCCGACGCACCCGCGGTGGACCTGTCGGCCCTCGCGCGGCAGGCCGGCATCCCCCGTAATCCTTAAGAGTTATCGCCGCCCGCCGATTTCTTGCCTCCGCGTGCCGGTGTCCTGGGGCGGGGTCGGGACCGGTTCTTGTCAGAGCCCGCTCTTAGCCTGTGGTCATGGACCACTGGGGTCGGGATGCCGGTACTCGGAACCCTGGCGTCGCGGCAGTCGCAGACGACGGGAAGGATCCCGCGTCGATGGATGGCCGCGAGGCAACTGGTGACGCGCGATACCCGTGGTCGAGTGTTACCGAGGAGCTTCGGAGGTCCGGACAACCGTTGCGGCAGTGGTTCTCTGCGCACCTGCCGAACGCGAAACTGGTCTATCGGGCCTTCCGGGAGTCCACGTGGGATGTGCGGCCGCTGGAGCCGCCCGCAGGTGTCCCCGCGGGCACCCTCGGCGCGGCCTTCGAGTACGGGCTGCGGCTGCGGTTGAATCCCGACGCGACGATGAATCTCGCCGTAGCTGGCAGCGGATATTTGATTGCCGCAACAAGAAACCAAGGCTGGGATTCGGCAGGGCAGGCCGTGATCGCCGAGGTGCAGTTGTTGGCGCGGCAGATGCGCGACGGTGCGGCGGCCGATGTGAATGCTCGCCAGCGACTCGCGCGCGGATGTTGGGCACTTGCGCTGTTGACTGAGATTGCCAGAGGGGTGCCCTTCGAGCGTTCGGCGCTGACAACTGTGGCGACCAATCCCACTGCCGAGGGGCTGGCAGGGTTGATGCCGCCGTCGGCGATGCGCGACATTCACATCCTTCTCGACCGCGCCGAGCGAATCCTGTTGCCCTACCTGGCATCCAAGCCCGGACCATTGATCGATGGGCCGACATTCGATGCCCCGATCGCAGCCGATGGCGACTTCATCGCCGGGGGATCCCTGATCGAAATCAAGGCGGTGGTGGGCCGGCGTCGACGGGACGGCACCCCCCGATGGGGCCTGGACGCGCGGACTCTCTACCAGATCGTCGCTTACGGGCTGCTGGCCCACCACCGGTACGGCATCGATGAGCTTGCCCTGTTCAATCCCCGCTACAACCACCTCCATACCTGGCCGCTGGAGCGGTTGCTCACGGAGCTGGCAGGCACGCCTGTTCGCGCTGCACGAGTATCGGCGGACTTCGTGCACTTTCTGTGTGATCCGTGCGGACCCGCTGCCCCCACGCCGGCGCGCAGATCAGCGCTCGCCAGGGTTGGGAAGCGTCAGGACAGTTCCGGGGAGGTGCGGCCGGCGACCGCTCGCGGCGTGGTCGCCGCGCGTCAAAGCCGCTACGGCCAACCTGACTGGTCGATCCCGGTGCCCAGCTGGCCCCTGTATGCGGCGCTGCTGGATTCCGCCGCAACCGCGCAAGCCCGGTGTGATCTGGAAGAGCTGGTTGTTCAGGCCACCGGATGCACCCCTGGCGCGGTGCGCCGGTGGAAGTCAGCGGGCCTACCAGCGCACCGGGTTTCATCCGTGCGCCGCGCCGCAGCGGTATGGCGAATGGGAGGCATCACGGGCGCATCCCAGGTGTTCGGACTCAGTCCCCGCCGGACAATGTCCTGGCTTGCCGGCCGGGGTCGTCTGCGAGGCGAGGAACAGAAACGAGTTACTGCCGCGATTGCACGGGCGACGCCGATCGTTTCGCTTCGGGTCCATATCCGCGGAGCGTTTATCCCCGAAATGCCCGAACGCCGTCGTCAGACGCGTTCCCCGGAGTGGACCCTGACGGTCAGCGAACAGCTAGTCCAGAGACTTCATGATCAGCTCAGCGGCCGTTACGGCCACGGTGTCAACGCCGCACTGGAGTTGCTTTCCCCGGTGCTGCTCGACCAGCAGGGCGCCCATATTCGGACTCTGTGGTTGGCCGACATTGTGATGCCGGAGGATTCAGGAGGGGCCCAGTACGTTCTGACCCCCGAAGGTGTGAGCGGGCCCGGGTTCCCGGTGTGTGGCTGACACCCTCACCGGCTCTGGCCGGGGGAACCCAAGAAGCGAGCGTCTTGCGTTGGGTCGGGTTGTCCTGCAATCAATTTCGCCCCTGTACAGAGTGGCCGACGTCGACCCTCCCGGCTCGGCTAGCTCAAGCCCAGGTGCGTGCGTGCCTGTCGCAGCGTGGGAACGACGGTGTTGTCCAGGTAGGGCATGTTGGTCCATCGACCCCAGTTCAGTTCGGCGTATGCCGTCGGGTGGGAGAATTCCGCCATCAAGGTCTGGACGCCGCCTATCTCGACCTCGGCGAGGTGCGGTGCCACCTGCTTCCTGCTAGCCACAATGGGTGCGATGGCCTTGGGAATTCGCATGCTTTGCACGACACACACGGTGGGCTCGAGGATGCGGATCGTTGCTTCCAGGTGACGAACGCAGCTTTCGGTCATAACCCGTGTTGGACGCGATTGTGTCGTGCCCTCCTTCACCGACGTGCAGAGACGGACGTTGGCCATCGCGTACGCGTCGAAGATGTGTTCCGGGTGCGCCCTGCCCTCGAACTGTAGTAACTCTCCGGCGGGGTCCTGGCCGGTGTGGTGTCCGTGCAGCGTCCGAAGTGCGTGTGTCACACCGATCATGTGTGGATTGCGAGCCTTGGGTGTCAATGCCGCGGACTCGAGGACCTGCCGCCGGCGCATTTGCAGCGACACTTCTTGGTCTGTTCGTCCGGTTTCCATCCCGATGACGAGGATCCGAAGTGGGATCGCGTCCTCTTCGATGTCGTAGAACCTGCCCAGGTGTGACAACTGCCCGGCGGCGAAGTCGACCGGCTGCTTCTGTGCCATCGCTGAATTCCTGCACTGGATCGCCGAACTGCAACAGAACCCCTGGGGGCCAAGGACAGCACGTTGCATGTACGAAGCCAGGAGTGCCTGTCGCTGGGCGGATTTGGTGGTATCACAGGTCTTGGTCATTGCCCCTCGATGATCCTGGATGGTGACCGTGACCCCCTCGCGGTTCTGCTCTTTCGTGACCTGACTTGCGGGGTCCGCCGTTTCCAGGAAACCGCGCGTCCATGTGCACCAAGCGCGACCCTCGGATACTCCCGCGATCCGGATCGCCTATCCGTGGCCCAGGGCCTTATGGTCCCCGATTTCCGTAGCAAGCCAGGTTTGTCGATCGCGGTCATAAACCAAGTGAGCTCGGTACTTGAGATCCACCCGAACCGAGTAGCAGTCAGGGCCGCCGGGCTTCCACCGCTTGAAGCCGAGGCCCTTGACGGAGGTGGAGTTCTCCTCAGCCAGCATCTTCTTGCACCTTTCCCACTTGTTCCGAATCGGCGTTTGCAAGCGCTTTAGATCGCGTAGAAAGCCGTCCGTCTCGGCCACCATCGGGATCGAGCGAAAGAATTCGAGATTGATCCCGAGAAGCCCAAGAAGGTCGTGTTCGTCCTGGATGAAGATTGGGCATCGAGCCCAGGCGATACGGGTGACGTCGGGGTACAGACGTGTCCCGACACCTTATCTGTAGCTACGCCAGGCGGTTCGGATTGATATGCGTGTCTAGCTGGTTGTTTAACGTCAAGTACATGTACTCTACGATGATGGTTGGCGGGAAAACTGTGTGCGCCGCGCCGGATCGGCGTGTTGCTTGCCTGGAC
>CAIRCP010000186.1 GCA_903877095.1 uncultured Actinomycetes bacterium
CCTGGCGAACTTGCTGGTGATCTCCGCACGCGACGACGCCGACAACACACTCCTCATGCCTGGCGAGCGTCACCATTTCGCGGGCATTCCTATCTGAGGCACCGAGGGTGTTTCGCGGGCACTTTTCGTGATGCTCGTCGCTGAATTGTCCGGGGCGTCACCTAACTGGCAAACTCGGGGGTTATGAGCGTGTTGTCCGTCGAGTCGGCCGGGCTGGTGTCGCTGGCCGGCGTCTGCCGAACTAAGTCGGCGGCCGTTGCCAGCGCCGCGAAGGCAGCCTCTGCCACGTCGTTTCAGCCTTCGGCTGCCGCTGTGGCCGCCGTTAGCACCGAAGCGAGCTTGGCCGCCGCGGCACTGTCCGGGCGGCTGACCGCCACCGCGACGCACCTCAGCACCGCCGCGGCCGGCTACACCGCCCACGAAGCGGATGCCGCCGCCGCACTCGCCGAACTGTCGGTGACCGGGTAGATGCCGGCCGTCGGGGGGATGCCGACGCTGTCGCAGGTCCGCGGTTGGGGAACGGGGCACCTCACAGACGCGGCCGCGCAGTGGACGAAAACCGCCGCGGTGTGGGAGGACGCCTTCACCGAGGTAGCCACGCAGATCAACCATCCCGGCGGGGCGCCCTGGGAAGGCGTCGCCGCCGAAGCCGCCCAACACCAGGCCTACACCGACCGCCTCACGGTCGTCAGGTTGGCCGACCAGCTGCACGACGCGTCGCAGATCGCCCGCACCGGGGCCACCCAGATCGACGAGGCCCGCCGCCTGGTGCTGCGGACGGTCCAGTCGGCCGAGGGTGCCGGTTTCACCGTGGGAGAGGATTTCTCGGTCACCGACGCCCACCTGTATGACGCCGGGACCGCGGCTCTGCGGCAGACCCAGGCCGAGACATTCGCCACCGAACTGCGGGCGAACGTCGCCGCCCTGTTGGCCACCGACAGCGGCGTGGCCGGGCGGCTAACCACCGCAACCATGGGCCTGGGCTTGACGTCGTTTCCCGAGTCGGGTGGCCCTTCCGCGCCGGGCTCCGACGCGGCCCCAAACGCCCCGCCAGAAGACCCCGCGGAGTTCAGGCGCTGGTGGGACGCCCTCACCCCGGAGCAGAAAGAGCGTGCCTACGACGCCGATCACGCGATCGGAAACCACGGTGGCATGCCTTTCGCGGATCGCGATCTCTACAACCAGCGCCACCTCGCTGAACTGAAGTCCGCAGCGGACGCCGAGGTTGAGCGGCTTCGCGCTCAGCACCCGAGTTGGGCCGACGGTCATGCACCGGCGGTGCGTGATGACTTTGGGGCGTATCGGAAGTGGAAAGGTGAGTGGGACAACGCGGTTCGGTCCCGCGACGGGTTTATCGCAGTGGACAAGACTCTGAAATCCCCGGCCCCGGAAGGCACCCGGCGATACCTCTCCCTCATCGACGACCAGGGCCACGGTGCCGTCTCAATCGGGAACCCCGACAACGCCAAACGCACCGCGACCTTCGTCCCGGGAACCGGGCAGGACCTCGCCGCCTTCAACGGCAGCGACGCGAAGTCCCTCGATATGTTCCAGGCCACGCTGAAGGCCGACCGCAGCCTGAACATCGGCGACGTCGCGGTCACAACGTGGATGGGCTACGACCGGCCGATGGACCTTGTGCAGGCAGCCTCGTCGAGTCGTGCGGTCAACGGTGGCGCGGCCCTGGACTCCTTTGTCGACGGGATGCACGCCTCCCACGTCGGGCCGGCGCGGAAGTGGTGGGGGTCCTGCGCGGCGGGGCTGACCGGGTTTGTCGCGTCTGATCGGGTGGTCATGGGTACTGATCCTTTCGGTAGTCATGCGGCCTTCATTCCCCCCTGCTCTTGTCGGCGGGTGGGGCCTTAGCCTGAATGCACCGATGCGGTAGCGGCGCGTAGTGGGTCGTGACAGCGAAATGCCCTGTCGCGGTGGGAGAATGAGATTTCTTGAGGATCAAATTCGACCACGTTGAAGGGCATTTCGTAGATGCAACTATCTCACA
>CAIRCP010000187.1 GCA_903877095.1 uncultured Actinomycetes bacterium
GCCCCAACATGCGCCGACACGGCCATCAGCAGGACACCACCTGACCACAGCGCAGGCGCGGGGACCGCTACCAGATCCCCGCGCCCGCGCTACCACTTCCTCACACAGCCGCTACCAACAACCCCGGCTAAACACACACCCTGCTCTGTATCGCCCGTGATCCCGGGCTGCGATTGAGGGATGTGGCGGAGCAGGTCGGTGTCACCGAGCGCGCGGCACAACGCATCGTCAGCGACCTTGTCGACGCGGGCTACCTGGAGCGGCTGCGCGAAGGCCGGCGCAACTCCTATCGCATCCGGCCCGAACGGCCGCTGCGGCACCCGTTGGAAAACGGGCATTACATCGGGGAGATCCTCGAGGTGCTCGGTGAGGAATCGGCCGCCACCGACGAGTCAGCGGTCACCGAGCACGTCTAGCCCCTCGCCGCCTGGACCCTCGAAACGTTTGCCGACGAGCATCCAGCGGTTGCCGGTCTCGTCGCAGCGGTACGCCAACTGGCCGAGGAGGGCCTGGGCCATCGCCAGGCCCCGGCCGCGCTCGGCCATGAGGTCGGGCATGGTCACCGACGCAAGGTCGATGGCGACCGGCGGTCCGTCGTCGGTGAAGTCGACGTGCACCTGATCGTCGACCAGGAACGTGTCCATCAGGATCCGCAGCGGCTTGCCGCGCCCGGTGTGTTCGACGATGTTGGCGCCCACCTCTGCGGCGGCGATTGCCATCTGCAGCCGCACATCTTCGGGGACGTGGGGATTGATTGACCAGAAGGCATCCAGCGCGGCTTGAACAGCCGCGAGCGGGTCGCGAAAGCCGTCGATCTCCACCTGGGTTGCGCCCCGGCCCTGCTCGGCGTTCCGGGGGAATGTGAGCTGAATCAGTGAGCAGTCATCCTCGAAAACGCTTGACTGTGCCAGGGTGTGCAGTTCCTCGATGAGGCCGTCGAGAGACCAGGGTGGGGATTGGGCCAGCCGCCCGACGAGGTTCTTGAAGTCCTTCAACGACAGCTGCCGATCATCTGCGAGGGTGATCTCGCTCGCGCCGTCGCTGTGGATGAGGATTTGACTCCCCGGCGGCACGGTGTAGCTGCGCAGGGTGAAGGCGGTGTCCGCGAACATCCCCACGGGTGCGGAGGTCGTGGCCAGCTCGGTGGCTGCGACTGTCGTGCCGATGACGGGATTGAAGGCCAGAGCAGGTGGGGAACCCGCGCTGGAATAGCGCAATATGCGACTGGACGGCGCGTCCACGCCGTACCACATCGTGAAGTAGTGATAGCCGTGCTGATCCATCTGGAACCTGCGGTTCAGTTCGGTCAGCACGGTGTCGGGTTCCAATAGGCTGGCCGGTGCGAGGTTCCCGAAGCGCAGCATGTTGTGGATCGAGGCTGACAGCAGCGCGGGGGGCAATCCGTGCCCGGAGACGTCGATCAGGTAGACCGCCAGGTGATCGTCGTCGATCCACCGGTAGTCGAAGATGTCGCCGCCGAGTTCACGGGCGGGCAGGTACCGCGATGACACGTCGACCGCACCGGTCAGGCCACGCGGCAGGATCGAGGTCATGTAGGTGGCGGCGTTGCCGAGTTCTTCGGACACCTGGTCGGTCCGCTGCTGAAGCTGTTCAGCAAGAACGCGAACCCGGTCGTTGGCCTCCACCTGGGCGGTGATGTCGATGATCTGGGAGATGAAGTTCTCCACCTGGCCGTTCTCGTCGCGAATACAGCTCACCGAGAGATCCCCCCAGATCCGATGACCGTCGGCGTGGAGGTACTCCTTAACCATCCGGAAGGAGTCCCGGCGGCCTTCTAAGAGGTCATCGACGTTCTGCTGGTCTTCCTCCATGTACTCCTGGACGGTCAGTTCCTGCCACGTCTTCTGCGTCAAGGTGTCGGCGTCGTAGCCCAGCAACCGGCACAGCGCCTCGTTGACTTCTTCGAACCGGCCTCCCGGGGTGACCAGGCACATGCCGACAGCGGCGTACTTCATCGACCGGCGGTAGCGTTCGTCGGCCCTGGCCTGCGCCCTTCGGGCCTGCTCCACCGCCTGATCGGCGGCCACCTCGTCATCGACCAGATGAGCCGCGACGACAGCGCCATCGCGGCGCCCCTCGGCATCGTAGAACGGCTTGATGCGCGCATGGAACCAATGCGGCGTGCCATCAGCCGAAACCATCCGCACGCGCTGACTGACGGCCCCGCCCGCACTGACCTTCTGCCACCGGGCAGAATGTGACTGCGCATCCTCGGGCAGAACGAATTCCCGCAGACGCCGGCCCACCCAGTATTCCGGGGGTGCGCCCAGCACTGTTTGCACATTCGGCGAAACCCAGACGACCCTGTTGGCGCCGTTGCCGTCCTCGCGAGTCTGGCAGACCAAGTCGCCGGCATTCTCGGCCAGCAGACGATAAGTCGTTTCCGAGGCTGCGATTCGGTCCTTCTGCCGCTCAAGCTCTTCGGCAAGAACACGATGCCGCTCGTCGGCTTCCACCTGGGCGGTCACGTCGGTGATCTGGGAGATCAAGTATTGGACGCGGCCCTCCTCGTCCCGCAGACAGCCGACCGACAGATCACCCCAGATCAGGTGACCGTCGGCGTGGATGTACTGCTTGAGTCCTCGGTATGAGTCCAGGCGACCTTCCAATACCGCGTTGACGTTCTCGAAGTCCTCGTCCAGGTAACCCGGTGCGGTCAACTCCTGCCAGGTCTTCTTCATCAGCGTGTCGGCGTCGTAGCCCAGGAACTCGGCCAGCGCGTCGTTGACGTCCTCGAAACGGCCCTCCGGGGTGATCAGGCACATGCCGACGGCGGCATTGTCCATCGACCGGCGGAACTTCCGTTCCGAGACTGCGATCCGTTCGACGAACTGCGAACGGCCGGTCACGTCACTCCACGTCATCGCGAGAAGGTCGGCACCCGCCCGGGCAGCGCGGATGTCATATCGGCGTAGCTCACCCAGCGTCTCGCTGAAATACGGGAAGTCGTCGATGCTGACCGGCTCCCCGTCCACCAGGCACCGGGCGAAGCGCGAAAGCAGCCCCGGTGCCTGATGACTCGACAGGATCTTCGAGACCCCGCCGCCGTTGAGCTGATCATCGGTCGATCGCAGATAGGACAGAGCGGCGCGGTTGGCGCTTCGGACGATGAAATCGACCACGCCCCCACGGGGGTCGCGGACCGCTTCGATCAACACCTGCGGATCGATCATCGCGTCCATGCAGGCCTTCAGCAGGACCTGCGGCTCGTCGCCTGCCATAGGGCCTCCGGGCAATTCCGAGTCCGCCTCAGACAGCGCTCCGTCGCTTGTGGAGTGACGGCTCGGGAACTCGCCCACGCCGCTAATCTAGCCCTTCAACGCCGCTAATCCAGCCCTTCACCATGGCTGAAGGAGACCCGGCGATTGTTCTAGGGCGCGTTGGTTCCCACCGTTGACAGTCCCCGCGCAGCCGGCGCCCCCGGCGCCGCCGTTACCCCGCAACCCCACGGCTCCGGCCGCCCCGCCTGCGCCGCCGGACCCGCCGGTGCCGATCAGCGCCGCGCCGGCACCGCCTTTACCGCCGTTGCCCCACAGTAGGCCGCCCGTGCCGCCGGCGCCGCCGACCCCGCTGTGGACCTCTACCAGGCCGGCGCCGCCGGCGCCGCCGTCACCGAACAGGCCCGCCGAACCGCCCGCACCGCCGGCGTAGCCGCCACCGCCGGAGCCGAACAGCAGACCGGCCTTACCGCCCGCGCACGCACCGGACCTGCAAGCGCCCTCGTAGTTGGTGTAGGTGTACCCGTTGCCGATGAGGATCCCGCCATTGGGATCACTGGCCGTGCCGTTACCGAACAACTTGAACGAGCCCGTCGCCGACGGCTTGCCCAGCCCCACGAACTGACCACTAACCAGCGTCGAGGCCGTCGAACCGCCACCCGACTCCCGGCGGGTGAAGGCCACCGCCGTCCACGCCAACGGAGCCGCCGCAGGAGTGGCCACCGACGCCGCGGCCGACGGCACCCTCACCGCCGCGGCCACCGAGTTCGCCCCGCCCTGGACGGTCGCATGCGACCCACGCGCCGGACTCCTCGACGATGACGTGTCGGAAGACCCCGACGCCGACGCGCCCGTCGACCCAGACCCCTGCCGATCGGCGTAGGCCACCGGCATCGAGGCCAGGGCCGCACCCACCCCCAACGCCCCTACCCGACCTACATGACGGCCGTACCCCGTCGACAGCGGCAGCGGCAGCGGCTGACTCACCTCGACAGGACGAATGGAATGAGACCCGGCACCGGTACGGCGGCGCCGCCCGCCGGGCTTGCCCTCACCCGTATCCGGCTCGAGTTCCCGTCCATCGCGATTCGACCCACTGCGCATGTTTCGAAGACCTCTCAGTCAGCATTTCCCCGAAGGCTTCAGCGAGCCAGGCGCTAGGAGCGCAAAATTCGAGGTTGGTCGTCGAGAGCGAAGTCGTCGTGGAAGCGCCGCATGCCCTCGATCTTCTCGCTCAGCGACGGCGACGGTCCGCAGTAGAACACCCACGGCATGGTCAGCACCGCGTCGATGCCGGCGTCCCCGGCGCGGCGGTAGTGGTCGCGCGTGTATGCGTCGACAAGCGGTGTGATGACGGTGAAATCGCCCATCTCCAAGCCTTTTTCGGCCCGGAGCTGACGAATGCGATCCACCGACGCAGCGGCCTGCTCAAGGCCGATGAGATCGCCGATCCACCCGTCGTTGCGCGCCGCGCGCCGTAGCGCGACATCGGAGAGTCCCCCGGCGTAGATCGGTATCCGGGGCGGCGTCGGCGTCATCTCCAGGCGCGGGGTCTGGTAGAACTCGCCGTCGAACTGCCGCCACCCCGGCTGCCAGAGGGACTTCATCAGCTCCAGCATCTCGTCGGTCCGCTTGCCGCGCCGGGCGAAGGACTGGCCGAGCAGGTCGAATTCCTCGGCGCACCAACCCACCCCGACGCCGAGTTCGACCCGGCCGCCGGACAGCAACGCCGCGGTCCCGACGGCTTTGGCGGCGGTGTAGGGGTCGCGCATGGCCGGGATGTAGACGGTGGTGACGAACTTCAACCGGGTGGTCGCCTGCGCCATCGCACCGACGAGCACCCACGGGTCGGGCCAGTCGGTGAACGGCTGCCAGCGGCGCTGACCGTCATCGGTGTACGGGTACGGGGTGCGCAACGTCTCCAGGTTGACGACGTGGTCCGGAATCGCGATGCCCTGGTAGCCGATTTCATCTGCGGCCCTAGCGATCTCGACGATCTCCCGGGTGTCGAGAAAGGCACTGCTGACGTAGAACTTCATGGCCGCCCCTCGCTGCCCACGACCCAAGGGGCCTCGTCCGCTCCGCCCCGGATATCCACCGGCATGGTCAGCCTCCGAACACTTTGTTCACGACGGCTTTGGCGCGGCGGGTCACCCGCAGGTAGGTGTCCAGGAACTCCCCGCCGTCCCCGCTGGGCCAGCCGGCGGCGACGGCGACCGCGTTGAGCTGACGGCCGGGCCCGGGCAACTGGTCGGTGGGCCGGCCCCGCACCAGCACCAGCGCGTTGCGCGCCCGGGTGGCGGTGAGCCACGCCTGTTTGAGCTGCGCGGCATCGTCAGCGGGCATCAAGTCCGCCTCCGCGATGGTGTCCAGCACCGCGAGGGTGGCCGGATTCTGAAGTTCCGGAACGGCATTCGCGTGCTGCAATTGCAGCAGCTGGACCGTCCACTCGACGTCGGCCAGCCCGCCGCGGCCGAGTTTGGTGTGGGTGTTCGGGTCGGCGCCACGAGGCAACCGCTCGGCGTCGACCCGGGCTTTGATGCGCCGGATCTCCCGCACCGCCTCCGGGGAGATCCCACCCTGCCGATAGCGGATCCGGTCGGCCATCGCCAGGAAGCGCAGCCCCAGGTCGGTGTCCCCGGCGACCGGCCGCGCCCGCAATAGAGCCTGGACCTCCCACGGCTGTGCCCACTGCCCGTAGTAGGCGCGGTAGGACGCCAGTGTCCGCACCAGCGGGCCGTTGCGGCCCTCGGGGCGAAGGTTGGCGTCGACATCCAGCGGCGGGTCGTCGCTGGGCGAGCCGAGCAGCGCGCGCAACTGCTCGGCGACAGTCACCGACCACTTCACGGCCCGCGTCTCATCGACCCCGGCGCCGGGCTCGCAGACGAACATCACGTCGGCGTCGGACCCGTAGCCGAGTTCGCCGCCGCCGAGGCGGCCCATCCCGATCACCGAGATGGCCGCCGGGGCAACGCCTCCGGTGGGCGTGTTGGCCCGGATCGTCGCGTCCAGGGCGCACTGCAGGACCGCGACCCAGACCGACGACAACGCCACGCACACCTGCTCGACGTTCAGCATCCCCAGCAGATCGGCCGAGGCCACCCGCGCCAGCTCGCGACGCCGGAGCGTGCGGGCGGCGGCGATGGCCCGAGCCGGGTCGCGGTGGCGTCCGGCCGACGCGATCAGCGCCCGGGCCACCCCCTCGGGGTCGACGTCGAGCAGCTTGGGACCCGTCGGGCCGTCGGCGTACTGCTGGATCACCTCCGGCGCCCGCATCAGCAGTTCCGGCACGAAGGCCGAAGTGCCCAGCACCCGCATCAGTCGCCTGGCCACCGAACTCTCGTCGCGCAGCGTGCTGAGAAACCAGCGCTGGTCGACCAATGCCTCGCTGATCCGCCGGTAGGCCAGCAGGCCGCTGTCCGGGTCCGGGGCGTCCGACAACCAGTCCAGCAGGCGCGGCAACAGCACGGCCTGCACCCGCCCGCGCCGGCCGGAGGAGTTCACCAGCGCGGACAAGTGCGTCAGCGCGCTCTGCGGACCTTCGTAGCCCAACGCCGCGAGCTGACGTTCGGCGGACTCCGCCGACATGCCGTTGGCGAATCCCAGCGACGGGCCGACCGACTCCAGCAGCGGTTGATAAAAGAGCTTCGCGTGCAGTTTGGACACCCGGACGTTCTGGCGCTTGAGTTCCTCCCGCAGCACCCCGAGGGCGTCGTGGGTGCCGTCCGGACGCATGTGCGCGGCCCGGGCCAGCCAGCGCATCGCCTCGTCGTCGTCCTCGGGAGGCAGCAGATGCGTTCGCTTGAGTCGTTGCAGCTGCAGGCGGTGCTCCAGCAGCCGCAGGAACTCGTAGGACGCGGTGAGGTTCGCGGAGTCGTCGCGGCCGATGTAGGCGCCGGCTCCCAGCGCGGCCAGCGCGTCGACCGTGGAGGCCACATGAAGTGAGGAGTCGGTGTGGCCGTGCACCAACTGCAGCAGCTGGACGGCGAACTCGACGTCACGCAGGCCGCCGGGGCCCAATTTGAGCTCGCGGTCTCGGTGGCCGGCGGGAACCAGCGATTCCACCCGGCGGCGCATGGCCTGCACCTCGGGCACGAAATCCTCACGCTCGCAGGCGTTCCAGACCATCGGCAGGAGGGCGTCGACGTACCGCTGCCCCAACTCGGGGTCCCCGACGGCGGGCCGGGCCTTGAGCAGCGCCTGGAACTCCCAGGTCTTGGCCCAGCGCTGGTAGTAGGCGATATGCGATTCGAGGGTGCGCACCAGTGCACCGGCCTTGCCCTCCGGGCGCAGGGCCGCGTCCACTTCGAAGAACGCCTCGGACGCCAGGCGCATCATCTCCCCCGCCACCCGCATGGTGACCGGTTCGGCGTTCTCGCCGACGAAGATGACGTCGACGTCGCTGACGTAATTCAGTTCCCGCGCACCGCATTTCCCCATCGCGATCACAGCCAGTCGCGGGGGGGTACCGTCCTTGCAGACTCCTGCCACCGCCACGTCCAGCGCCGCGCCGAGCGCTGCGTCGGCGAGGTCGGACAGGTGCGCGCCGACTGTTCGGAACTGCAGCACCGGCTCGTTCTCGACGGTGGGTGCCAGGTCCAGCGCCGCCAGGATCATCAGCTGATCGCGGTACACCCTGCGCAGCGCCGGCACGATATCGGCCGGGGCCGTGCCGAATTCGGCGATGCAGTCGGCGAAGACCCGGCGCAGCGCCGCGGGGTCGGGCAGCCGAAGCGGACCGGCCAGCAGCTGGACGGAAGACGGGCTGGCGACCAGATGGTCGCCGAAGGACAGCGACGAGCCGAGCACCGCGAACAGCCGTCCGCGCAGCGAGCGGTCCGTGCGCAGCGCGGCATCCAGCCGCGGCCAATCCGGCCCCAGCACCTCGGAGAGCCGCACCAGGGCGTGCAGTGCGGCGTCGGCGTCCGGCGACCGCGACAGCGACCACAGCAGTTCGATGTGCGCTTCGCTGTCCCAACCGAGAGCGGCCAGGTGGCCCGCCGCGGAACGGTGCACCAATCCCAGCCGCCCGACACCGGGCAACCGGGGTCGCGACGTCGCGGGCTTGGCCACGCCCATGACGCTAGACGATGCGGGACGAGGGACGAGTCCCCCCACCGCGGGCGTGCTTACAACGACAGGTACTTCTTCAATTCGTAGGGGGTCACGTTGCTGCGGTATTCCTCCCACTCCGCGCGTTTGTTACGTAGGAAGTAGTCGAAAACGTGCTCACCCAGGGCCTCGGCGACCAACTCGGAGTTCTCCATCTCACCCAGGGCCACGCCCAGGCTGGACGGCAGTTCCCGGTAGCCCATCGCGCGGCGCTCCTCCGGTGTCAGGGTCCAGACGTTGTCCTCGGCCTGCGGCCCCAGGACGTAGTTCTTCTCGATGCCGCGCAGCCCGGCGGCCAGCAGCACCGCGCAGGTCAGGTAGGGGTTGCACGCCGAGTCGGGGCTGCGCACCTCGACGCGGCGCGACGCCGCCTTGCGCGGGGTGTACATCGGCACGCGCACCAACGCCGACCGGTTGGCCGCGCCCCAGGATGCCGCCGTGGGCGCCTCTCCGCCGTGCACCAGCCGTTTGTAGGAGTTCACCCACTGGTTGGTGACGGCGCTGATCTCGGTGGCGTGCTCCAGAATTCCGGCGATGAACGACTTCGCCACGTCGGAGAGCTGCAACGGGTCTCCCGCGCTGTGGAAGGCGTTGGTCTCGCCCTCGAACAGGCTCATGTGGGTGTGCATGGCCGAGCCGGGATACTCGGCGAACGGCTTGGGCATGAACGAGGCCCGCACGCCCTCGGCGAGCGCGACCTCCTTGACCACGTAGCGGAACGTCATCACGTTGTCGGCCATCGAAAGGGCGTCAGCGTAACGTAAATCGATCTCCTGCTGGCCGGGCGCACCCTCGTGATGGCTGAACTCCACCGAGATGCCCATCTGCTCCAGCGCGTCGATCGCGTGACGGCGGAAGTTGGGCGCCGAGTCGTGCACGGCCTGGTCGAAGTAGCCGCCGTTATCAGCCGGGACGGGCACCGACCCGTCGTAGGGCCCGGGTTTGAGCAGGAAGAACTCGATCTCCGGATGGACGTAGCAGGAAAAGCCCAGATCGCTGGCCTTAGCGAGTTGGCGGCGAAGAACATGGCGGCTGTCCGCCCACGACGGCGACCCGTCGGGCATGGTGATGTCGCAGAACATCCGCGCCGAATGGTGCTGGCCGGAACTCGTGGTCCAGGGCAGCACCTGGAACGTCGACGGATCGGGGCGGGCCACCGTGTCGGATTCGAAGACCCGGGCGAAGCCCTCGATCGACGAGCCGTCGAACCCGATGCCCTCCTCGAAGGCGCCTTCCAACTCGGCCGGCGCGATGGCGACCGACTTGAGGTATCCGAGCACGTCGGTGAACCACAGCCGGACGAACCGGATGTCGCGTTCCTCCAGCGTGCGGAGCACGAATTCCTTTTGGCGGTCCATGACGCGAGCGTAGGCAGCAGGTGTTAACTGCGTGTTACACCTGATGACGTTCAGCAGGACAGGTTGCCGGGCACCGCTCGATCGACGAAGTAGCTCACCACCGCGTCGTCGACGCAGTCGTTGCCGTCGAAGACCACGGTGTGCTGGGTGCCGTCGAAGGTGATCAGCGGTGCGTCCAACTGCCGGGCCAGGTCCACCCCGGCCTGGTACGGAGTGGCCGGGTCGTGGGTGGTGGAGACCACGACCACGCTGCCCGCCGGCGCCGCCGCGACGACGTGCGGCGCCGAGGTCGGCGGCACCGGCCAGAACGCGCACAGGTCGCGCGGGGCGTAGCCGGTGAAATCCCCGTAGGACAGGAACGGGGCGCGTTGGCGAATTTGCTTGTCCACCTGGGCCCACACCGCCGGATCGCTGGAGGTGGGCGAATCCACGCAGCGGATCGCGTTGAAGGCGTCCTGACCGTTGCTGTAATGACCGTTGTCATCACGGCCGTCGTAGTCATCGGCCAGCATCAGCAGGTCGCCGGCGTCCGACCCGCGCTGCAGGCCGAGCAGGCCACTGGTCAGGTACTTCCAGTACTGCGGCGTGTAGAGCGCGTTGATCGTGCCGGTGAGGGCGTCGGAGTAGCTCAGCCCGCGCGGATCCGACGTCGGACCCGGTTTGGTCACCAGCGGATTCACCAACTGGTGGTAGCGGTTGACGAATTGAGCCGGGTCGGTGCCCAGCGGGCAGTCGGGCGACTGCGCGCAGTCGGCGGCGAAGTCGTTGAAGGCCACCTGGAAGCCGGCCATCTGCTCGACGAGGGAGTCCAGCGGATTCTGGTCAGGGTCGATCGCCCCGTCGAGGACCATGGTCCGCACCCGATTCGCGAACCGTTCCAAGTACGCCGTACCCAGTTCGGTGCCGTAGCTGTAGCCCAGGAAGTTGATCTGATCCTCACCGAGCGCCTGGCGGACGGCGTCCATATCCTTTGCCGTCGAAGCGGTTCCGACTCGGGCGAGGAATTCCTTGCCCATCCGGTCCAGGCACTCCCCAGCCATCGTTCGGTTGAGTTCCTCGATGCGTGCGACCCCGGCCGGGCTGTAGTCGACCATCGACTCCCGGCGCCACGCGTCCTGCTCGGCGTCGCTCAGGCACCGCAGTTCCGGCGTCGAATGACCCACTCCCCGCGGGTCGAAAGCCACCAGATCGAAATGCTCGGCGACGGAACTGCCGGCCAGCGAGTCAGCAAGACTCACCATCGCGTCGACCGCCGACGCCCCCGGACCGCCGGGGTTCATCATCAGCACACCGATCCGGTCGCCGCGCGCCGGGATCTTGATGACGGCCAGATTCGCTTGCGGGCCAGAGGGATTGGCATCGTCGATCGGCACCGGCACCGTGGCGCACAGGGCGGCCGGCAGGTAGGTGTCGGACACGAAACGTTCGCAGCCTCCCCACATGGCGGGTGCCGTCTGCCCGACGCCGGGGGCGGCGACAGCCGGTCCGGGTGCGATCACCCCGGTCAGCAGGGCGCACAGTGCGGCGGCCGACAAGATCGGGGAGGACATCGCGAACACGGCTGAGCCGGCCCTATTCGAGCGCGTCATGGCCGCCATAGTGACACGCCCGCCCGCACCCCGGCACTGCCGGCGGGTCACACCTCGGTATCAGAACCGCGACGGTTCTCGCCGCATCGTGTCAACCGCAGGTTGCGCCCTTCGGGGGCAGCTTGAGGTCCACAAGGTAGGCGGCGACGTAGTCGTCGACGCACTGCTCGCCCTGGAAGGCGACCGTGTGCTGGGTGCCCTTGAAGGTCAGCAGCCCGCCGCCGAGTTGCTTGGCCAGGTCAACACCGGCCTGATACGGCGTCGCCGGATCACCGGTAGTGGAGATCACCATCACCGGCGGCAGGCCGGGGGCCGTCGCGATGTGCGGACTACTGGTCGCCGGTACCGGCCAGAAGGCGCAGGTGCTCATGGGCGCGTGGCCGGTGAACTCCCCGAAGCTCATGAACGGCGCGACCTCGCGCAGCCGGCGGTCCTCCTCGATCACCTTGTCGCGGTCGGTGACCGCGGGCTGATCGACGCAGTTGATGGCCACCCGGGCATCGGTGGCGTTGGTGTAATGGCCCTGGGGATCGCGGCGCATGTACATGTCGGCAAGAGCCAGCATGGTGTCGCCGCGGCCCTTGGTCATCTCGGTCAGCGCCTGGGTGAGATGTTTCCAGAGGTTGGGTGAGTACAGCGCCATGACGGTGCCGACGATCGCGTCGCTGTAAGCCAGGCCGCGGGGGTCCTTGGTCTTCAGCGGTTTCTGCACCAGCGGGTCGACCAGGCTGCGGTACACCGCGACGGACTTGGCCGGATCGGTTCCCAGCGGGCAGTTCATGTCCTTGGCGCAGTCGGCCGCGTAGTCGTTGAAAGCCTTCTGGAAGGCCTCCGCCTGGTCGATGTCGGCCTGGATGGGATCGGCGTTCGGGTCGACGGCGCCGTCGAGGATCATGGCGCGGACCTTGTCGGGATAGGCCTCGGCATAGGCGGCGCCGATCCGGGTGCCGTAGGAGTAGCCGAGGTAATTCAGCTTGTCGTCGCCGACCGCGACCCGCAGGGCATCGAGATCCTTTGCGACGCTGACGGTTCCGACGTTTTCGAGAAAGTCGTTGCCCATCTTGTCGACACAGCGCGCAATGAATTCCTTTGTCGTCTTTTCGATGCGCTCCACACCCGCGGGGCTATAGTCGACCTGCGGGTCGGCCCGCAGCCGGTCGTTGTCCTCGTCGGAGTTGCACCACAGCGACGGGGTGGAGGCTCCGACACCGCGCGGGTCGAATCCCACCAGATCGAAGCGCTGGCGGACCGACCGCGGAAGCCCCTCGACCAGGCTGGCCGCGGCTTCGATCCCGGACTCGCCGGGGCCGCCCGGGTTGATGAACAGCGATCCGATCCGCTGCTCGCCGGTAGCCGGGAACCGGATCAGCGCGAGGGTGGCCTGGGAGCTGTCCGGATCGTCGTAGTTGACCGGGACCGCGATCTTGGCGCACTGAGCACTGGCCGGGATGGGGAGCGCGTTGCCACCGCCGCCGGAATGCCGGCACGGGCCCCACGACACCGGCTGGCCGATCCGCGGTTCGGCGAGAACGGCTGTCCCTCCCACCACGGTGCTGCAGCCCGCGCTGGCGGCCAGCAGGGCGGTGACGGCGGGAAGCACCAGGACGGTGCGCAGGTTCCGGGCGCGCGGAGAGAGCCTCATGGCCAATATGCTGCCATGATCACCGGAGTTGGCTGGTAGGGCGACCCGCGGCACGCTCAGCGGGGTTCCGCGGTGGTCGCGGCCAACAACGCGGCGATGCCGGGGGCGAACCCGTCCGCCATGTCCCAAAGGTCGGGCAGCAGTTCCGGGCAGGAAATCAGGCCCACGTTGAGCCGGCCGTTGAGCGACATCACCGTGATGTTCAGACCCGAACCATGGAAGATCGGGCCCAGTGGATACATCGCCTGGACCTCGGCACCCAGAAAATAGAGCGGAACCTGCGGTCCGGGCACATTCGAGATCACCAGGTTGTGCACCGGGCGCGACTCGGTGAGCCGGGTTCGGGCGTACACCCGCATCGCAACCCCGAACACCGCCGGGCCGGCGAACTGGCTCCAGTCCTGCAAGAGGGTCGCCCCGATGGCCGAACTGTGTTCTTTGGCAACGGTATTGGCCTCCGCGATCGCCATCAGCCGCTCGGCTGGGTCCTCGATCCCGGAATGCAGGCTGGAGAACATGCCGGACACCTGATTGCGACCCGGGCGGTCGGAACGGTCATGCACCGAGACCGGGACCATGGCAACCAGGCTCGATTCCGGCAACTCGCCGCGGTCGAGCAGGTAGGTGCGCAGCACCCCCGACACCAGGGCCATCACCACGTCGTTGACCTTCACGCCGAAGTGGTCCTTGACGGTCTTGATGTCATCGAGATCAAGCTGGGCGAACGCCACGTTGCGATGCGCGGTGATGCTGCCGTTGAACGGGCTCTGCGGGGCGGCGAACGGGTTGGCCATCGCGCGTCCGCCGGCCGCTCGACGTACGGTGTCGACCACCGTCGTCACGGTCGCCGGAAGCACATTGGTGGCCAGGTCGATCGGCCGGCTGGCAAACCTGCCGAGACCACCCAACGCGATCCGCAGCGGGTTCACCCCGCGCCCGGCTACCTCTACCGGGGCCGGCGGCGGCGGGTCCGGCTCGACGCTGCACAGCTGCGACATGATGTTGGCGCCCGTCACGCCGTCGACGGCCGCATGGTGCACCTTGGTCATCACCGCGAGGCGGCCGCCCTTGCGGGCGTCGCTGCCGTCGAGTCCCTCGATGGCCCACATCTCCCACAGCGGGCGCCGGCGGTCCAGCGGCAATGAGGCCAGATGCCCGCATATCTCGGCCAGTTCCACCCGGCCCCCGGGGGCGGGCAGCCCGATGCGGTGCACATGGCGGTCGACGTCGAATTCCTCGTCCTCGACCCACACCGGATGGTCGAGGTTGAGGAAGGTGTTGCTCAGCTTCTCCCGGAACGACGGAATGGCCGCGATCCGCAGCGACAGCTCGTCGCGAAGGCGTTCGAAGCTGTATCCGCCCGGGATCGTGGACGTGTCGAGTTCCAATACCGAGCAGACGTGCAGGGGCTGGGTCGAGGTTTCCAGGTAGAGAAAACTGGCGTCCAAACCACTGAGCCGCTGTAGGTGCTCCATTCGGTCGATCCTAGGCATGTTCGCTGTGATCAAGTGCACTCTCCCGGCGATTCCTCCGGGCTCCGCGCAATGGCAGAATGGAGGGGTCACGCGAACCCGGGGACCCGGATGGGCCTCGAGGATCGATCCGGCGAACATCTGGGGACAACATGTCAGAGCAGTCGCTTTATGGCACGCCCGCGCAAACACCAACCCTCACCAAAATCCGTACCCACCATCTCCAGCGGATGAAGTCCGAAGGGCACAAGTGGGCCATGCTCACCGTCTACGACTTCTCCACCGCCCGGCTTTTCGACGAGGCGGGCATCCCCGTCCTGCTGGTGGGTGACTCCGCGGCCAACGTCGTCTACGGCTACGACACCACCGTTCCGGTCACAGCCGACGAACTCATTCCGCTGGTCCGCGGCGTTGTCCGGGGCGCCCAGCATGCGCTGGTGGTGGCGGACCTGCCATTCGGCAGCTACGAGGGAGGTCCGGCCCAGGCGCTGGCCACCGCCACGCGGTTCCTGAAGGAAGCCGGCGCCCACGCGGTCAAGCTTGAGGGCGGCGAGCGGGTGGCTGACCAGATCGCGACATTGACCGCCGCCGGCATCCCGGTGATGGCCCACATCGGATTCACCCCGCAGAGCGTCAACAGCCTCGGCGGATTCCGGGTGCAGGGCCGCGGCGACGCCGCTGAGCAGACCATCGCCGACGCGATCGCCGTCCAGGAGGCCGGCGCCTTCGCCGTCGTCATGGAGATGGTTCCCGCCGAACTGGCGACTCAGATCACCGGCAAGCTCACCATCCCCACCGTCGGTATCGGCGCCGGCCGCAACTGCGACGCCCAGGTTTTGGTGTGGCAGGACATGGCCGGGCTCACCAGCGGAAAAACTGCCAAATTCGTCAAGAGGTTCGGTGACGTCGGCGGCGAATTGCGGCGGGCGGCGATGGACTACGCCGCTGAGGTTGCCACCGGCGCCTTCCCCGCCGAGGAACACAGCTTCTAACCGGCTACTCCACGCCCAACCACGCCCAACCGGCGCTTCTTATGACACGCTGAGGTCATGGGGAAATCGGGCGACGCGACGCGGGTCGTCGAGTTGGAGTTGAAGTTCGACGCGCCAGAGTCTGGCGTCACGCCCTGCTTCGACGGGCTCGCCATCGTGTCGCGCGTGGACAAGCCGCCGACGGAACATCTCGACGCGGTGTACTTCGACACCGTCAACCACGACCTCGCCGTCAACTGGATGACCCTTCGGCGCCGGACCGGCGGGCACGACGAGGGCTGGCATCTCAAACTCCCCGCCGGTAAAGCCCGAACCGAGATCCGCTCGCCGCTGGGCGCTACCGGGGACCACAGCGACGTGCCCGACGCGCTGCTCGACGTCGTCCGCGCCATCGTGCGAGACCGCCCGGTGGTGCCGGTGGCGCGGATCTCCACCGAGCGCGACCTGACCATGCTGTACGGCACGGACGGCACGGCGCTCGCGGAGTTCTGCGACGACACCGTCACCGCCTACCGGCTCAATCCGGCCGACGGCAGCGCCGAGGGCGAACAGCAGTGGCGGGAATGGGAACTGGAACTGGTCGACGCCGGCATCGATGACGCCAGCGGGGTTCTGGAACGGCTCGCGCACCGGGTGCACGACGCCGGCGGCACCCCCGCCGGCCACGGCTCGAAGCTGGCCAAGGTGCTGGGCGAAACAACCCCTGATCGGCCGGAACCGCCGTCGGACCCGGTGCACCGCGCCGTCGCCGAACAGGTCGCGGAATTGCTGTCGTGGGATCGCGCGGTCCGGGCCGATGCCGATGACGCCGTCCACCAGATGCGGGTCACCATCCGTCAGATCCGCAGTCTGCTGCAGGCCTCCGAGGAAGAATTCGGCCTCACCGACGACGCGACGGTCCTCAGCGAACTGCGCGAGTTGGCCGGCGTACTGGGGATTGCCCGGGACGCCGAAGTGCTCACCGATCGCTACCGCGACGCGTTGGACGTCCTACCGCCGGAACTGGTGCGCGGGCCGGTGCGGCTGCGTCTGGTCGAGGGCGGCTGGCTGCGCTACAAGGCCGGGCTGAACCGATCGCTGAAGGCCATGCGGTCGGCGCGGTATTTCCGTCTGCTCGACGCGCTGGACGTCGTCGTGGTGAGCGCTCCCCCGCCGGACGAAGACCATCCCCATGCCACGATCCGGTCGGGGTACAAGCGCGTCCGCAACCGCGCCAGGGCCGCCGCAGAGGCCGTCGACGAGCATGAGCGCGACGAGGCTTTGCACCGAGTTCGAAAGGCCGCCAAGCGACTTCGCTACGTCGCTGCCGCCACCGGTCACAGCGACGTATCGGCCGACGCCAAGGTGATCCAGGGCCTGCTCGGAGACCAACAGGACAGCGTGGTGAGCCGGAATTTTCTGCTGTCAGAGGCTGCCGCCGCCCATGCCGCCGGTGAGGACACCTTCACCTACGGCGTGCTGTACCAGCGCGAAGAGGAATTGTCGCAGCAGTGCCGCGAGCAATTGGGCGACGCGCTGAAAGCCCTGCGCCGCAGCGTAAGGGCGACTCGGCCGGACTGATGTACCAGGTTGCCCCGTAGGGGCGGACGAGTTGGCCTCTAAGCCGGATTCTGTTCCGCAGCGCCGGTTAGGGCGATGCGGCGGCGACCATCCATCTGGGACACCCGTCGCCGGATGCCTCTTGCGGCCTACCCGCAGGCTCGGGCGAGCAACCCTCGAACACCTGCGCAGCCGCACCAGGTGCGGCCTCTTGGCCTTGCTTCGGGTGGGGTTTACCGAGCCATCCCGGTCACCCGGGATGCTGGTGCGCTCTTACCGCACCGTTTCACCCTTACCGCCTGCACGCAGGCGGCGGTCTGTTCTCTGTGGCACTGTCCCGCGAGTCGCCTCGGATTGCCGTTAGCAATCACCCTGCTCTGTGAAGTCCGGACTTTCCTCGACGCGCTGTCACCAGTACGCCGCGGCCGCCCGGCCAACTCGTCCGCACCCACTAACGTACTGCTCGGCGGTTGCCTTCCCCGAATGCGGGTGCTCCCCTGACCGTCAGCGCCTCATCAGTAGCTCACCAGGCCTTGCGATAGACCAGCCAGCGCATCTCGATCGGACTGCGATCCCGGCGCAGGTCGAAGACGTCCTGGCCGCTGACCCAACCGGCGTACCAACTGGTCTGCGGCCAGGAGCCGGCCGGGAGATTCGCCTGCTCGTAGTCGTAGACCGAGTCATCGGCGACCAGGTGCAGCGGCAGATTCGCGGCAGATTCGGCCAGTTCGCCGTAGGTGAAGATCGACGTGTACAGCTGCTGGCCCAGCTGCCGGGCGGCGGCGTCGGGCACGTAGCCGTCCTTCTCCAGAAAGACGTTGAAGACCAGCTGTCCGCCGGTCGCCAGCGAACGCGCGGCCAGCTCGAAGACCTCCCGCACCTGATCAAGGCTGCGGAAGTCGGAAACCACCTCGGACAGGATGATCAGCTGATAGTCGTTGCGCAGTTCGTCTCGCGCGGCGCTCATGTTCCGTTCGATGACGCGAACGTTCAGGTGTTCCTGCTTTGCTTCGGTGCGGATGATCTCGGCGAACCGGGGACTCATCTCCACCGCGTCGACCGGATGACCGCGCCGGGCCAGCGCGAGGCTGTTACGCCCTGTTCCGGCACCGATGTCGAGCACGGGGAAACTCCCCGGATCGGATGTCTCGGTGGCCAACCGCCAGACCCGGGCGTCAGGTTCCTTCCCGAACAGCGGGGGTTGACGGGTCGCGACCCAGTTGTCATAGGCGGCTTCGATGGTGACCCAGCGCGGGGAGACCGTGTAATCCAGCGTGCTGAAGCCCCATTTGGATTCGTAGGTGACCACGATCTCCGAGCGCGAGGTGGACTCGAATGCCTTGGCCAGTTGTTCGGCGAGGATGGCGCGCAGCCGCTGCAACTCGTCGCCGTCGAAGTGCACCCCGGCGGCCTTGAAGGTGTCGTCACACAGTGTCACGTACTCGTCGAGCATCCCGGGCGCCGCTGCGATGACGATCGTCCCGTTGACAGCGGCTTGGCGCTTGAGCCGCCGCGCTATCGCTTGCTGCACTTCTGCTGAATCAGCCACTTGGTCCACGGGGGTTATCTACACGATGCGGCGGCCCGGGGCCAACTCAGGGGTGCGAAAGCTCACCCGCTGCGATGCGCCGAAGCCACATGACGTTGTCGACCAACGTCACCGCCGCACCGTCCGGAGCCGACGCCGAGCGGGTGACGGCCTCCACCCGTTGCGCAAGCCACCGGGTGTCGTCGAGGTCCAGCCCGGCGAGAACATCCTGCGGACCCGGGAACGCGTGATCGTGCATCTTCGTGGCCCACGGCGGGGCCGCGGCGTGGTCGACGATCAGCAGCGCTCCCCCGGGCGCCACCGCGGCAGCCGCCCGGCGCAGGATCGCTGCCCGGTCCATCGCGACGGTGCTGTGCAGGAAACACGCCGACACCAGGTCGAAGGAACCCTCGGGGAAGCTGCTGGTCAGGTCGTATTGGGCGAATTCGATGTGGCCGGCCACGCCACGCTCCGCAGCGGCCGCCCGCGCGCGGGCAAGGGCGGTGTGCGACACGTCGACCCCGACGACGGTCCATCCGTGCTCGGCGAGCCAGATGGCGTCGCCGCCCTCTCCGCAGCCGACATCCAGGGCGCGCCCGCCGCTCAGGTGAGGGGCGATCGCGGCCAGTTGAGAGTTCACCCGGCCGCTCCAAACCTGGGGTTTGGCCGAATAGTGCTCCTCCCAGGTGGCCTGGTGGTCGGTGGTGTGGTGGTCGGTGGTGTGGTGGTCGGTGGTGTGGTGGTCGTGGCCAGACACCGGTGATCAGCCCCCCAGGTAAGACGTGTCGTTGACCAGGCGCACCGAGGTCCCGCTGTCGGGATAGAACTCCGCGATGCTCAACGACGCCAGGTCCAGGTGCAGGCGGAAGAGCACCGACGTTCCCGCTCCCAGGGCCATGCGAAGCAGTGTCTTGATCGGTGTCACATGGGACACCACCAGGACGGTCGACGGGCCGTGCTCGGCGATGATGCGGTCCCGCACGCGTTCCACCCGTAGCGCGACGTCGTCGAAGCTCTCTCCGCCGGGCGCGGGCAGGCTGGTGTCGCGCAGCCAGCGCCCGTGAACGTCGGGGTGGCGTTCGGCGGCTTCGGCGAAGGTGAGACCTTCCCACTGCCCGAAATCGGTCTCGGTGAGGTCGTCGTCCACCTGCACGGCGAGGCCGAGGGCGTCGGCGGCCGCCTTGGCGGTGTCGTGGGCGCGTTGCAGGGGTGAGCTGACCACGGCACTGATGCCGCCTTTGGCCGCGAGGTACCGGGCGGCGTCGGCGGCCTGGCGGCGGCCGGTGTCGGTCAGTTCGGGGTTGCCGCGGCCCGAGTATCTCCGTTGCCGCGACAGGTCGGTCTGTCCGTGGCGCAGCAGCAGCAGACGGGTCGGACCGCCCCGGTTGCCGGTCCAGGTCGACGGCGGGACCGCGACGGCAGCGGGCGGCGGGTCGCCGGCTACCGGAGCGGGATCAGCCTGGGCCAGATCGCCGTCCGGCCCACGATCCATCGCCTCGTTCGCGAGCCGGTCGGCGTGCTTGTTCTGCTCGCGGGGGATCCACCCGAAGGTGATACGGCTGAAGGTCGACGCCAAAGCCCTTGCCTGCTGGTGCAATTCGGCCATGGCTGGATGTTTGACCTTCCAGCGGCCGGTCATCTGCTCGACGACGAGTTTGGAGTCCATCCGCACCGTGACGTCGTCGGCGCCGATCCGCCGGGCCTGTTCCAAGCCGGCAATCAGGCCGCGGTACTCGGCGACGTTGTTGGTGGTGACCCCGATGGACTGTCCGTGCTCGGCGAGCACGGTGCTGTGGTCGTGCGACCAGACGACGCAACCGAATCCGGCCGGGCCGGGGTTGCCGCGCGAGCCTCCGTCGGCCTCGACGACCACCTTCATCGCAGGCTCACGCCGGACCGGTGATCCGCAGCAGGATTGCCCGGCACTCCGGGCACCTGAGCACCTCGTCTTCGGGAGCGGCGGAGATCCGCGCCAGTTCGCCCCGGTCGAGTTCGATGCGGCAGGCCCCGCAGCGGTGGCCCAACAGCCGTCCGGCGCCGATTCCCGACGCTGTGCGTTGCCGCTCATAGAGATCCAGCAATTCGCTACCGAGAGTGGCGATCACCTCAGCCCGTCGGGCACCCCGCTCTGCGCGGGCCTGCTCGACCTCGGCGAGCGACTCGTCACGTGCCTGTCCGGCCGTCGCGAGATCCTGGCCCAAAGCGTCCGCCCCGGCCTGTTCGCGCGCCTGGTCACCCGCCAGTTGCTCCCGGCGTTCCATGACCTCCAGCAGGGCGTCCTCCAGGCTGGCCTGCCGGCGCTCCAAGGTGCCCAGCTCATGCTGGAGTTCTTCGAGCTGCTTGGAGTTGGTGACCGATCCGGAGTCCAGCAAGCCGCGGTCGCGGTCTTCCCGTTTACGGACCGCGTCGACCTCGGATTCGAGCTTGGCGATCTGGGCGTCGAGATCTTCCAGCGCAATCCCGAGAATGGCGGCACGATCGGCGGCGGCGCGCTGATCGGCCTGCACCCGGTCATAGGTCTGCTGTTCGGGCAGGTGAGTGGCGCGGTGCGCGAGTCGGCTGAGTTCGGCGTCGATATCAGCCAACTCCAGCAGCGACCGTTGTTGTGCCGCTTCGGCTTTCACCCTTGATTCACTCCTTCAACTCGATGTTCCACGGATCGGTGCGCAACGGTGACACCGTCACCGGCAGGGCGTCACCGAAATAGTCGCTGATCAGACCCGCCGCCTGTGCGCACCAAGGGTATTCGCTGGCCCAGTGGGCGACGTCGACCAGGCCGACATCGCTGGCCCGCCGGTGTTCGTCGGCGGGGTGATGACGAAGGTCGGCGGTCACGTAAGCCTGCACCCCGGCAGCCCTGGCCGCCGACAGCAGAGAATCACCGGAGCCACCGCAGACCGCCACCCTCGACACGGTCGCGTCCGGATCACCGGCAGCGCGCACTCCCCAACTGGTCTGGGGCAGAACGGAACCCACCTGCGCCGCGAACGCCGCAAAAGACAGCGGCTGGGCCGGCGTCCCGATCCGGCCGATGCCCACGCCGCCGGGCATCGGGGTACGCGAGAACACGTCGAAGGACGGTTCCTCGTAAGGATGCGCGGCCCGCAGCGCGGCAAGCACCCGCGACCGGATGGCGGCCGGGGCGATCACCTCGACGCGCTGCTCCGGACCCCGCGACAGCGTGCCCACCGAGCCCACCACCGGGTTCGCGGCAGGGCCGGGCAGGAACTGGCCCTCACCCACCACGCTCCAGCTGCAATGCGTGTAGTTGGCCACGGTTCCGGCGCCGGCGGCGAACAAGGCCTGGCGCAGGTGTTCGGCATCCGCCGGCGGCACGAGGATGACCCACCGCTCCTGGAGCGGGCCGCCGGCGGCCGGGTCCAGGACGCCATCGACGGTAAGACCGAGGACCGCGGCCAGGGCATCGGATACCCCCGGGCTGGCCGCGTCGGCGTTGGTGTGTGCGGTGAAAAGCGCTGCGCCGGAACGGATCAGCTGGTGGATCAACGCCCCCTTCGGGGTGCTGGCGGCCACCGTGTCCACCCCACGCAGCAGCAGCGGGTGGTGGGCCAGCAGCAGTCCCCGCGGGCCCACGGTGTCGACGACGGCGGCGGTGGCGTCGACCGCGACCGTCACCGCATCGACGGACTCGTCCGGGTCGCCGCAGACCAGACCGACGGAATCCCAGTCATGGGCCAGATACGGGGGGTACGCCTCGTCGAGGACGGCGATGATCTCAGCCAGCCGGACGCTCATTCCAGCGCCTCCGCGACCGCAGCCACCAATACCGGCCACTCCGGCCGCACCGCCGCCCTCAGGTAGTTCTCCCCCAACCCGACGAAGGTGTCGCAGCGGCGCACCGCGATGCCGTTGGCCGCCAGACGTTTACGCATCAGCGCGGCGTCCGGGACGGTGAAGAGCACGAAAGGTGCGCAACCGTCGACCAAGTCGAGTCCTAGGCCGCGCAGCGCCGCGGCCATCGGCGCCCGCAGCTCGGCAAGTTCCCGGGCCCCGGCCCGGGCCTCGGCGACGGCCTCCGGCGCGCAGCAGGCGGCGATCGCCTCCAGTTGCAGCGTTCCCAGCGGCCAGTGCGGCCGACGGGCGGCCAACCGCGCCAACACCTCCGGGGCGCCCAGCGCGTACCCCACTCGCAGGCCGGCCAGCGACCACGTCTTGGTGAGGCTGCGCAGCACCAGCACATCGGGCAAGCCCGCGCCGGCCACGGACGGCGATTCGTCGGTCACCGCGTCGGCGAACGCCTCGTCGACCACCACGATGCGGCCCGGCCGGCACAGCGCCAGAACGTCGTCGCGCGGGTGCAGCACTCCGGTGGGGTTGGTGGGGTTACCGATCACCACCAGGTCGGCGGCCCCGGGCACCGCCGCCCCGGCGAGGGTGAACGGCGGCGGCAGCACCACCTGGTCGACCCGCACGCCGGCGGCGCAGAGAACGGCTTCCGGTTCGGTGAACGACGGCGCGATCAGCGCGGCCCGCCGCGCGCCGAGTGCGGGCAGCAGGGCGAAGCCCTCCGAACCGCCACCGAGCAGCAGCACGTTCTCCTGGGCGACGCCGTGCCGGGCGGCCACCGCTGCGACCGCGGCGTCGTGGTCGCGGGCGCTGGGGTAGGCGGCGAGGTCGGCCAGACGGGCGGCCAGGCGCCGTTGCAGCCACTGCGGAGGCTGGGCGTGGCGCACGTTGACGGCGAAGTCGAGCATCCCGGGGCGAACGGCCTGGTCTCCGTGGTAGCGCGCGGCGAGGCGCACTTCCGGTCGGCCAGGCTGCTCGGTCACCCTCAGAACAGTAGTCCCGCCGAGCCGACGACTCGGCCGAGGTGCGAGGCCGAGGATGAGCGAGGCAGCCTGTCCCGAGGGGCGGGGCAAAACGTCCCCGCCGTCAGCCACAATGAAGGCGTGACGTCCCTTGCCGCCGACACCCCGGAGTTGGTGATCTTCGACCTCGACGGCACGCTGATTGATTCCGCCGCAGGAACCTTGGCGAGCTTCCGGCACGCGATGGCCGCCGTAGGCGCGGAGGTTCCCGGCGGCGACCTGGTGACCCGGATCGTCGGCCCTCCCCTCAACGACACCATGCACAGCCTGGGCCTGGGTGCGCGGGCCGACGCCGCGATCGCCGCGTACCGAGCCGACTACAGCCGCCGGGGATGGGCCATGAGCACCCTTTTCGACGGAGTCGCCGACCTGCTGGCCGACCTCAACTCGGCCGGTGTGCGTCTGGCGGTGGCCACCTCCAAACCCGAACCGACTGCCCGGCGCATCCTGCGCCACTTCGGCGTCGCCGATGTCTTCGAGGTGATCGCCGGGGCACGGATGGACGGAACCGGCGCCGACAAAGCCGAGGTGCTGGGCCGCGCCCTGGCGCAGTTGGACCCGATTCCGGACCGCGTCGTTATGGTCGGTGACCGTGCCCACGACGTCGAGGGCGCCGCCCGGCACGGGATCGGCACGGTGGTGGTCGGCTGGGGTTATGGCGCTTGCGATTTCAGCGACGCCGCAACGACCGGGCCGCCGGCTGCCCACGTCAGAACCGTCGGGGAACTGCGGGAGGTGTTCGGTGTCTGATCTCCGGGAGCCGCTGCTGCACGTGACGTTCGTGTGCACCGGCAACATCTGCCGGTCGCCGATGGCCGAAAAGATGTTCGCCCACCAGATCGCCGAGCGCGGCCTGGCCGACGTGGTCCGGGTCACCAGCGCGGGGACCGGCGGCTGGCATGTGGGATCGCGCGCCGACGAGCGCGCCGTGCGGGTGCTGCGCGACCGCGGGTACCCCGCCGAGCACCGCGCCGCCCAGGTGGACGATGACCACTTGTCAGCGGACATGGTTGTGGCCCTGGACCGCAATCACTTTCGCATTCTGACCGGATTGGGGGTGGACCCGGCGCGGCTGAGGATGCTGCGGTCGTTCGATCCCCGCTCCGCCGCTCACGCCCCCGACGTCGAGGACCCCTATTACGGCGACCACACCGACTTCGTCGACGCCTTCGAAGTGATCGACGCGGCGCTGCCCGGCCTGCACCGTTGGGTCGACGGACAACTCGGCGCGGGCGGGACGGTCGGCTGATGCGCCGGTTGCCGTTCCTGCTCAGGCCGGGCTGGATCGCCCTGGCGCTGGTGGTGGTGGCCTTCACTTATCTGTGCCTGACCGTGCTGGCGCCGTGGCAATTGGGCAAGAACAGCCGAACATCGCGGGAAAACCACCAGATCGAGGCGTCGGTGTCCGCCGATCCCGTGCCGCTGACATCGGCTCTGCCGCAACAGGATTCGTCGGCTGCCGATGTGCAGTGGCGGCGGGTCACCGCAACCGGGCGATACCTGCCCAAGACCGCGGTGCTGGTGCGGCTGCGGGTGATCGACGGCGCCCCCGCTTACGAGGTGCTCAACGCCTTCGCGGTGGACGGCGGCCCGACGGTTCTGGTGAACAGGGGCTACGTCCACCCCGATCAGGGCACCGACGTCCCGGCGATCCCGCCACCCCCGAGCGGCACCGTGAATATCACCGGGCGGCTGCGTGATTCGCAGACCGCCGGCGACAAGCAACCCTTCACCGAGGCCGGCTACCAGCAGGTGTACGCCATCGACACCCAGCAGATCGCCCCGCTCATCAAGACTCCACTGACTAGGTCCTACGTCCAGCTGGTCGAAAACCAGCCGGGTATCCTGGAACCGTTGGCGCTGCCGCAACTCGACGCCGGGCCGTTCCTGTCCTACGGAATTCAATGGATCGCGTTCGGCATCGTCGCCCCGCTCGGCCTGGGGTATTTCGTCTACTCGGAACTGAAGACCCGTCGGCAGGAATCAGCCCGCAAAGCAGACCAACAGGCCGCGGCCGAACCGCTCACCCCCGAGCAGAAGCTCGACGACCGCTACGGCCGACGGCGCTGATCGCCAGCGCTCCAGCAAGCGCGCCGGTCTGCACCATCCGTGACAGCCGCACCGCGCGGCGCAGATCCGCCGGCCCCGGAACCGCGCCGTCGCCCAGTGTGGGCCGGATCTCCAACTGGTAGCGGTACTGCGTCGGGCCGCCCAAGCGCACGCCGAGGGCCCCTGCGAAGGACGCCTCTGCCACTCCGGCGTTCGGACTGGGATGACGGGCGGCGTCACGCCGCCAGGCCCGCGCCGCCCGGACCGGTGATCCCCCGCCGAGCGGGGCGCAGACCAGCACCAGCGCGCCGGTCAACCGGGCCGGAATGTAGTTGACGACGTCGTCCAAACGCGCTGCGGCCCAACCGAATCGGGCGTACCGCTGGGAACGGTTGCCGATCATGGCGTCGAGCGTGTTGACCGCCCGGTAGCCCAGCACACCGGGCATGCCGGCAACAGCAGCCCAGAACAGCGGCGCAACCTGAGCATCGGAGGTGTTCTCGGCGATCGATTCGCATGCCGCCCGGGCCAGACCCGCGCTGTCCAGAGCTGCCGGGTCGCGGCCGCACAGCGACGGCAGCAGCGACCGGGCGCCCGCGATGTCGTCGGCTTCCAGGAGTTCAGCCATGTGCGTTCCGGTCCGGGCGAGTGTCGTCCCGCCCAGGGCAGTCCAGGTGGCCGCCGCCATCAGCGCCGCCCGGACCCACCCGGACCTGACCCGATGCTGCAGCACGGCAGCTGCCGTAGTGACACCCCCGGCGAGCACCGCGGTGTGCAGGGTACCGGCGGCGCGACTGTCGCGGTAGCTGAGCCGCTCAAGACCTGTTGCCGCCCAACCGAACCCCGCCACCGGATGCCCGCGGCGCGGATCGGCGAGCACCAGATCGGCGAGGAAACCGGCCAGGATTCCCGCCGGCAGCGACGCCCTCAGCGCAGTCACGCGGGAAGCCTCTCACAACTCCCCTTTGACCGATCAGCAGCCATCGGCGTTCGAACATTTGTACGATTGCAGGATGAGGTTGCGGCGCACCAGGCGCGGCTGGGCTGAGCCCCGACCGTCCCGGTGCCCTGGCTGCGGAGGACCGTGGGGTCCGCATCAGATCCTGGTCGGCTCGGCGCAGTGCCGTTGCGCGTCGACGCACCGGACCGTGCTCTGCCGGAGATGCGCCGAGACGTTCTTCTTTCCGCCGCTGCTGCGAACCTGCCACCCGCAGGCGCTCGACGGCAGAGCATCCGCCGATTAACGCATCAGGCAACAGGTTACGGAATCAGACGCTGTTCCCTGAGCCACTTCTCGGTCCTCTCCATGCCCTCGATCAGAGGAACCGCCGGCGTGTAACCCAGGGATTCCTGGCCTTCTCGATCGAATACCCGGCCTTGCGGGCGAGCATCGCCATGGTGCCGGGATTGATCTCGGTGTCCTGGCGTAACACCCGACCGAGGATGAACCCCCCGGCTGCGCCCGCCGGCCGGGCCACCGCGGTGGGAAGGCTCAGCGGCGATCCCCTGCGCCCCAGCCACCGGTGGTGGTGGGTGAAGAACTCCCGGCAGGACACATCGCGACCGTCGGTGATGTTGAAAATATGCCCGCTGCCGTTGTCCGACAGGCTGGCGGCGACGACGCCGTCGAGCAGGTTGTCGATGGGGCGTTGTTGGACACCACCGCCGCGGTGTGGATGACCAGCTGGCTGCCTTCGACGTGCTGCTGCCAGTCGCCGGGCGCGCCGACATCGCCGGCGACCACATCCCGCGTCGGATCCGCAGCGAGGTCCACGCCGGACACCGCCGAACCGAGCTCGGCGAAGCGGTTCATCAGTGCCCGGCCGATGAATCCGCAGGCCCCGGTGACGAACACCCGCGTCGGAATCCGCATAACCAGACCCTAGATGGACCCGTCGTTGTGATGCGGGAGGAGTGGTGGGCGCGGAGGGTTTCGAACCCCCGACCGCTGGTGTGTAAATCCGTGCCCGAACGTCTACGGAGTCTAGCGGCGTCGTGCCAGGTTCAATGTGTCCAGCTCGGACGTGTCATTACGTCCACGGTGTCTAGTGCCGTCGATGCCGTTTCGGCATGTCTTGGCACACTGGTTGGCACAACGGGGGTTAGGTCGCTGACGGGTCACACAGCCCACCGATCGCCCCGAAATGTCGTGCTACAGGTCGGTGTCACGCAGCGACGCAGCGGCACAACATCGTGATACCGCAGACGTATCACGGGCCGCGCAGTTAGGCGGGTCTGCTGACCGAGAACGATCCCGGCGCGGCACCACTGCGGATCATCGACAGCTCTAGCATCCGCGTCGCCGGGTCAGCCGACAGGCTCAGCGCAGCCAGCACGTCGGCCTCGGTCACCGAGCCTCGTCGGTGCAGTTTCGTCGCCACCTCGGCCACGCTCGGCCAGCAGGTCTCCAGCAGCGGCACCACCGACTCCCCGGCATCCGGCCCACCGGCAGCGGTCAGCACCTCGCGGTCACGGCAGCCAGTCGATTCCAGCACCGAGAACAGCTCGCGCCGTCCCGGTCGGCGACCTGCTCGCGCTCGCGCCTGCGCCCACACTCCCGCGTAGGCGACCGGCGCGTGCCGGGTGGACGGCAGTGTGGCGAACGTCGTCAGTCCACTCGGGCTGCTGAACGTTGCGCCCTTGCGCTTGCCCTCGGTCACGGTCGCGGTGGTGAGTACGCCGCCGTGCAGGACACCGGCGACCGCGTGCGCCGCCTCATGCCAAGCAGTCTCGACCCGGCTGCGCTCATGCCGAACGAACGCGTCGAGATGTGGATAGCTCATGGCGTCATGCCCTTTCCGTTAACCACAACCGAGGCGGCGAGGTCCGTAACCATGCCACCGCCTCGGCTGTGTTCGACCCGTTCTGCCGGGGTGGACGCCGGGTGCAGCAGCCGCCCGTCTACGGGACGCGCAACGCGCTCCCGGCGTCCGAACCGGCGGCGACGGGACAGGAGTGAACCGTCGCCGCCGGAATCTATGGGAGTCACCGCTGCGACTCCGTTGTGTGAATCACGTTGCGGTCGAGGCCGATCCGCTTGTCGATGCACTTGCCGCACCGCCAGCCGTGGGCCGAGCCTTTCCAGGTGGCAACAGGCGTGCGGCAGTCGGGACACTCGCTCACGGGATCACCACGCCCAAATCGCGGTGGTCGGCCTCAACGCGCTGACGTATGCGAGCCGCCCGTTTAGCGTCCACGCAGGCGAGGTGCAACACGGCTTGCAGCAGAGCAACCACCCGAGGCGGCGTGGAGTCCATTGCGGCAGTGAGGAGGTTGTACTGACCCTCCACATCACCCTGCGCCCGAGCCTCAATGAGTTCCGCAGCCCTGAGCCAATCTGTTGTGGTGGGGAGGAGTCCCTCAGAGTCCCTGAGCAACTCGCTCACGGCTCGACTCCCAGCGCGGCCAGCGCGGCGGCGATCTCGTCGGAGCGCGTCGGTCGCGGAGTCTGCCGTGCAGAGCGACCGGCGGCGGCGGTGTCGAGAGTGTTTCTCGCAGCTATCGCGGGTGAGTCGATCAGCCGTAACGCGGCCTCTAGCTGTTCGCTAGGGCACAGCCGTCCTCGGGTTGTACCTGGCGGCGTAGCACGGGCCAGCAGGTCGGCCAGCGCGGCGGAGTAGGGCCGCGCCATGTCGATCAGCACCGCCGCCCACGATCCCGCCGCCAGCTCGTCGTCGGTGACTCTCACCGCGTCGGGCCGGTATTGCTTGGCCTGCTCGCAAAGCAACACCACCGCCCGGCCACGCGGTTCGACCGCCAGGTGCCGGGTACGGCGCAGCGCGTCGGCTTCGGCCAGCAGATCGGCCACCGCCACGATCGCCGTGTGTGTCGCGTCGGCCAGCTCGGTCACGCGCTGCCACCAGACCGACGGCGACGGCTCGGCGGCGATCCGCTCGGCCAGCGGGGTCACGATCTCGGCGACCTCGGTGGTGAGGCTGAACCCGCCGCCGTAGATGATCCGCTGCCGTGCCCGGCGTCGCCGACGCTGCTCGGTCTGCTCGGTCAGCTCGTCGTGATCCTCGGCCCGGTCGTCAGCACGCCAACGACTGAACATCGTCACGGGGTCACCGCCTGCTCGCGCAGCCCGGCGGTCACGGTCTCGGCGTACGTCGCGGACACATGCCCGGCGGCAACCTCCGCGTCGATCGTGCGCTTGAGCCGCCAGAAGCTCAGCGCGGCAACGCACTCGGCGGCACGCGGGTCGGTGTCCTCGACGCCGCGCGACTTGAGCGCGGCGTACCGGGCCGACCAGCTTGCGGCGGTGCGGCTGGCCGGGTCGGTGACGGTCTGCTCTACGGGGTTACTCATAGTCAGTGACGCTAGAACTTGACCGTGCAGCGGCTCGGTCGCGCTACGCGGCGACACCGCTAACCAACCTCGACAGCGACGCCGCGATCGACTCCAGCGCAGCCGCCGACCGGCTGGCCGACTCAGCAGAGCTGAACGCAGCCAGCGCGGTCAGCACCTCGACCCGGTCGCGCTGGCCGAGGTTGTCGGCGTCGGCCTCGACGCGATCGGCCAGCAGCGCGGCGGCGTCGAGCGGTGCCGGTCGCGGGATCGCGTGGCCCGTGTCGAGGTCGAGGCCGAGAGCGCGTGCGGCCTCTCGGCGTTGCCGTTCGCGGCTCTGGAGGTAGAGCGCGGGTGCGGCGCACTGCCGGGTCGGGTGCGACGTAGTTGGTTGCATGGTCTGTCCTCGTCGGTCGTGGCCCGGCGGCGACGTTGGTTGTGGCCGAGCCGGTTCCAGTGTTCGCCCGAGGGGTGCAGCCGGGCCGTGATCGGGCCTACCTTGCGCTGCGCCGGTGGATCGCCAATGCCAGTCCGATCTCCTCGATCAGTTGAGCGTCGGGGATGGTGCCGCCGTACTCCCGCAGCATCCGCTCGATGACCGCCGCCTCGGCAGCGTCAAAGCGGGTGCCGAGGGCTGCGATCACGGCCTCGATGTCCATGCGGACAGGTTAGGACTGGCAGCCAGGCGCAGCGAGTCAGCGACGCGAACGCGCCGCCGAGCCGAGGTGCGCCAGCGGGTCGTAACCGCCACGGGCGTCCGTTCGCCGGGACAGGTAACCGGCCATCGACGCGACCGAGGCCACGCGCTGCACCTCGGCGGTCTCGTCGGGGTCGGTGCCGTCGGCCTCGGCACGCTGCCGGGCAGCCGTCGCGGCCACCAGAGCATCGACCACCGGGCGGCGGCTGCCTAGCCGTTCCGCTATGACGCCGGGCCGCGTAGAGCTGCCGAGCGGGACACCGATCGACCACTGCTGACCCGCCGCGTCGGCGAGGGTGTCGAACGCGATCAGCGCAGCCGCGACCCGGTCGGGCTGATGCGCTCCCGGCTGCCACGCGACCATGTCGGCCTCAAGGTCGGGCAGGTGCCCGGCGATCCGGCACCGCCCGTTCTCCAGCGCGGCCAGCATTCCCGCCGACCGGCTGACCGCGTCGCCGACTCGGGCGCGGCCCTTGGGAGGCCAGGTGCTGACCGAGATGTGTTGCGGCGGCTGTTGTTCGCGCAGCGCATCGGAGACCAGCCGCGCGTAGGTCGTGGCCGACGAGAATCCCTCGACCACAACGGCACTCGCGCCGAGGGTGATCGCCAGCTCGGCGGCGCGGGTCGCCCACTGGTCGCTAGTCAGATGCGCCGAGGCGTCGGCGATCAGCGACACGGTGCCGTCGGGTGCCAGCGACCCCGCGACGATCCCGGTCGCGTCACCCTGACCGGAGTCGGCGGGATCGACCGCGACCACGATCCGCGTCGGTCGAGCCGGTGCCGCCGGGAGCCGGTGCGCGTCGAGCCAGTCGGCCAGGATCAGCGACCCCTCGGGGATGCTCGGCGTGCCGAGGTAGCTCGCGGCCCACGCACGGGAGCCGACCGCCTGCCGGATGCGCTCAAAGTCGGCGGCGGTGTAGCCCAGCGCGGTCGTCACCGCCTGGCCCGGCTCGCGGTCGAGGGCATCCGGCACCCCGGCGGTACTGATCGCTGGCACGTTGACGTGAGTCCACCGGCTGCCGTCCTCGGCCAGCAGCTCGCCGCTCAAGTCCTCGGGATGCCAGCGGGTACTGATGACCACGCAGCTCGCGCCGGGATGCAACCGGCTCAGCAGGTCACCTCGGAACGCCGACACCAGACGGCGACGGTGGGCCGGTGAGTCGGCCTCGGCGGCACCCTTAACGGGGTCGTCCACGATCAGCAGCGACGCGCCGAACCCTGTTGTTGGGCTGCCGATTCCGCCAGCGAGGACACCGCCGCGCCGCCCGGCGACGAGCCAGCGATCGACCGCGCTCTTGGACTGATCGACCGAGAACCCGAGCAGCCCGGCGTAGTCGCCGACGAGCCGCCGCGCCTGGCCGCTGTGCTCCTGCGCCAGCGCGTCGCCGTATGACTTGACGACCACCGAGGCGTCAGGGTCGAGCATCAGCGCGAACAACGGCGCGACGACGCTGGCAAGTTGCGACTTGCCGGTGCGCGGCGGCATCGACAGCACATAGCGGCGGTCAGGGTTGCCGATCGCGTCGGCCAGCACGTCGGAGATGAGCGCGACGGCAGGCACGACGGTAAAGCCGGGCAGCATCCGCGCCGCCAGCTCGGCAGGCGTCGCCGGGCGGCGGCTCGACCGGCTGGCCGCGATCATCTCGACGCCGACGACGGCGGCGACGGACTCGGGCAGCGCAGCGGGAGCGGTCACACAGCCACGGTAGGTCGCAGGGGTGCGCCGGAACCGGCGTCAACATCACACAGGCGCGCCTCGGACGGTGCCCGAGAGCTGGCCGATAGTGTTCACCCGTGCAATCGGTGGAGCTGTTCGCGGGGGCGGGGGGTCTGGCCCTCGGCTGCAAGCTCGCGGGGTTCGAGACCGTTCGAGTAGTCGAATGGGACAGATGGGCCTGCGATACGGTGCGCGAGAATGCCGCCGCCGACTATCCGCTGGTACGCAACTGGCAGGTCGCCGAGGGTGACGTGCGCGGCGTTGACTGGTCAACCATCACCGCGCCGATCGACCTGGTGGCCGGTGGTCCGCCGTGCCAGCCGTTCTCGATGGGCGGCAAGGCACGGGCATCCGACGACTTGCGAGACATGTTCCCCGCCACCGCTGAAGTGATTCGCCAACTGCGGCCCCGCGCGTTCATCATCGAGAACGTCCGAGGGTTGACGCGGACGGCGTTCGCCAACTACTTCGAGTACATCAAGCTCCGCCTGGCGCACCCCGAGATCGTCAGTCGCGAGGGCGAAACGTGGACCGACCACCTCCACCGACTCCAGCGCGAACACACCTCGGCCACGTCGGAGGAACTGATCTACAAGGTGGTGCCCACGTTGGTCAACGCCGCCGACTATGGGGTGCCGCAGCAGCGGTGGCGGGTGTTCTTCGTCGGCTTCCGTAGCGATGTCCCGGCGGAGTGGGCGTTCCCCGACGCCGACCACTCCAAGGCGGCGTTGGCGCACTCGCAATGGGTCACCGGCGACTACTGGGACCGGCACCGCGTCGCACGCAAGGACCGCCCCGAGGCGTCAGCAGCACTAATCCACCGCGCCCAACTACTCGCCGAGCAACAGCCCAACTCCCGCCCGTGGCGGACCGTACGCGACGCCATCAAGGGGCTGCCCGAGCCGACCCGAAACGGCAGCCGGGCGCACCTGAACCACGTTCTCCAGCCGGGGGCGCGTTCCTACCCAGGCCATACGGGCAGTGCCATCGACGCGCCAGCAAAAGCGTTGAAGGCCGGTGTCCACGGCGTGCCGGGCGGCGAGAACATGCTGCTGCGGCCCGACGGCAGCATCCGGTACTTCACCGTCCGCGAGGCGGCGCGCCTCCAGACGTTCCCCGACCGATACCAGTTCCACGGCGCGTGGAGCGAGGCCATGCGCCAACTGGGCAACGCCGTGCCGGTGCTGCTAGCCCAGAAGGTCGCTGCCTCAGTTGCGGAGCACCTAGCCGAGGCCGCTGTTCGCGAGGAGTTGGCTCGGCGCAAGTCGGCGCGCGCGTCCAAGCGGCGTCGGGCCTCGGCGTGACCGAGTCGTTCAATCCGCTCGACATGGAGAACCTCGGCAAGAGCATCGCCACACAGCTACTGGTGAGCGATCCGACGCCGCTCGGGGCTGTGCCGCAGTTCTTCGGGGCAGGCGTCTACGCGATCTATTACAACGGTGCGATGGAGTGCTACTCGACGCTGCTCACAGCCTCGGTGTACGACTCTCAGGTGCCGATATACGTCGGCAAGGCCGTACCGGCTGGCGGTCGCCGAGGCATCGAGGTCGAGCACGGCACCCGCACGCGCGCATTGTCTGGCAGGTTGCGCGAGCACGCTAGGAGCGTCGAGGCGGCGACCAACCTGGACATCGCCGACTTCACCTGCCGGTGGCTGGTGGTCGAGCCGATCTGGATTCCGCTCGGGGAGAGCGTCTTGATTTCGCGGTTCACTCCGGTCTGGAACGGGCTGCTGGACGGCTTCGGCAACCACGACCCCGGCGCGGGACGACGCCAGGGCGTGCGGTCGCGCTGGGACACGCTGCACCCAGGCCGGGCGTTCGCTCCGTTGTTCCCCGAGCGGCCCGAGACCGCAGAGAACATCGCCGCCGACGTCGTGGAGTACCTGGCCCAGCGGTACCAGGTCTAACTCACTGCTGGGAGCCGTCAGCCGGGGCGGTATCGGATCGGAACACCAGCGGTCGGGGGTCGGCTGCGGCCCGAGGTGACCGGCGTCAGCGCAGCTCGGCCACCGCCAGGCGGTGCCGGGTAACCCCCGGTGTGCCGGGCAGTGTGCCAACGGTGTGCCGGATCGGGCTGTGCGAGGGCAATCGGGCGGGGTCTCCCCCGGCGTCGGCCCGGCCTAGCGGCTGCGGCCCTCGCGCTGGCGCAACACCGCGACCCACTCCGACAGCTCGGCGGCGGTGAACGCGCCGAGGCTGATCGCCTGCCGGGCGGTATCGGTGTGCAGCGGCCACAGCGGATCGCCCGGCCCGGCCACGGTGCCGAACAGTGCCCGGCAGCGATCCGCCGCCGCCTGCTCGACGGTGGCGACGCTCACGCGGCCCTCGGCGGCGTCTTTCGCCAGAGTCAGCGCGGCGTCGGCGACGGGGTCGAGTCCCGAGGTGTCGATGGTGCTGGCGGTCATGCGGTGTTCTCCTCGGTCGGTAGCGGAACTATTTCGGCGTCGATGACGCGGTCGAGCTGGCGGGGTCGATCGTGCGGACGGGCAGCAGCCGCCAGCTCGGCCCGTACGGCGTCGATCAGCTCGCCGGGCGATCGGTGGACGGTCACCTCGACCTCGGTGCGCTGCGGCGCGTTCAGACCGTCGAGCTTGGCCGCGCTGTCGAGGTTGCGCGTGATCTCCCGCGCCAGCTTCGTCGCGGCGTCGGCGTCACCCGTGCCCTTGGCGTCGGCGAGGTGGTCGAACAACGCCGAGCGGACGACGCGCAGCTCCTCGGCGGACTCCGCCCGGCTCTCGGCCACGGTCGCCCGGCTCGACCTGAGCAACCGCCGCACGGCATGACGCGCCCCGGCGGGAGTCTTGAATCCGAGGGCGTCGGCAATCTCGGCCCACGTCCGCGCACGGGCGCGTAACGCCAGCGCGTCCTCGGCTCGGCGGCGGCTATCGCTGTGGGGCATCACGGGCGGCATAGGGATCATTCTGGGATCAAGCCGTGCAGCGGACCCGACGCCGCGCGGCGGCGCGGGTCAACCGACACACAGCTACACAACACCGACGCACCGCTACACAGCTACAGCGGTCGAGGTCGTGGGTCAGCGACGAAAACACCGACAGCAGCCGGCGATCTGGTCGGGTCTCGCA
>CAIRCP010000188.1 GCA_903877095.1 uncultured Actinomycetes bacterium
AGCTTGGGGATCGCGACCTCGATGGTCCCGGCACGGGTGTCGAAATCACGACTGCGGTAGCCGTTGCGCTGATTGGACCGCTCATCGCTGCGTTCGCGGTAACCCGCCCCGCACATGGCGTCGGCTTCGGCCCCCATCAAGACGGCGATGAACGTCGAGAGCAGCCCCCGCAGCAGATCCGGACTCGCCTGCGCGAGTTGGTCAGCCAGAAGCTGCTCGGCGTCGATAAGGTGAGAGGAGGTCATTGCGTTGTTTCCCTTCGATTGACTTTGCCGGTCGTTTCGAAGGATCACGCAATGACCGCCTACTACCTGGCTACGACACGCCCACCGGCCCTACCTGCCGATACACCACGTCCCTGGACGTAACTTCTATCCGTGGCAGCAGCCGGTTTGAACGACGCAACGGCCGCACCGGGCGAATTCTCAACCCGCTCATGCTCGTCGAGACCGGACGGCTGCGGCTTCCCGTGCTCTACCTCGCGCTACTTCATCGACACCAAGAACGTCTACTTCCGCCCTGCTACGTCACCCCCGTTGACGAACACCACGGCCGCGGGCACGCCCTCCGACAAGCCCGTCGCGACGGCCTGGACCGCGCCCGCCAGCAACGTCTGGACCACCATCGAAAAGCAACACCAAACCCAACGGGAAGGCACCATGACCTTGGGTAATTTCACACCGCATCTCTGCGGCGAAGTCAGACGCATAACACGCGGCCTAGCAGAGTGTGCACGAAACCCGGGGCGGTTCAGTCGGCGAGCATTTCGTATCTGGGTTGCGTCATGCTCTCACCGCCCGACGAACAGCAGCCGTCGCGTTAGGTAGTCGGTGCATATCGTTCCCGGCCGCGCTGGGACGCAGGATGATTCGGGGCGATCCGCCAGCGACGTGGTCGCCCACGCAGCGGCTCGCGAGCGACTCACTGTGGGGGAGGCGGTTCCGGGCACGGCGTGGGTGCCGGTTTGCCGAGTCGGAATCGCAGCCCGTGACCGCCGGGCCCTGGTCCGCGCATCGTGGCAAGAACCTCCGCGGCGTACGGCGACACAACGGCGCCTGTGCCCTCGAGAAGCAGCCGCATCTGCTGGCTCGCCTGCGATGCGATGCGTGCGGCCCCAACGCCATTAGATGGGATGTGCGACGCCGTTCGGAAGTCGCCGAGGGGACCGCTTGCGTCGAAGACGCGAACATGCACGGTGGTCAGCTGGCCCGAAACGAGCAGATCGACGTACCGTTTCGGAGCGTGACTGCTGGGGTCTCGGCAGATCAGTCGATTCATGTCGCGATAGTCGATCGCCACCTCCGATGCGACCAAGACTGCCTCATAGGGCGAGAATCGGTTCGGCTTCGGTCCGAGCATATCCCTAAATGTTTTGGGCTGCAGGGCATCCAACGCTGCACTGGCTGCCTCGAATCTCTCCTTCGGTCCCGGTACATCATGCTGAGCAAGAACGAATTCGCACGCCCACGCGGACTCTCGACCTGTGGCGTAGGACGGACGATCGGTGGGGTCGACCAGACGATTCCCGAAGAGTACGAACCACGTCCCTGGATGCTGGGCGGTGGCGTCGCCATTTTCGACAGTTACTTCGATTCCGTTGGCGTTCAACGCCGACCAGAACAACCGGGAAGCGTCTACCGGAGCAATTTGGTAAGGCGGTTCGAATCGGCTCGCCAAGGCGGTCATGACGCTAAACGGTCGCCAGTACTTGTTCGCCGTGGACTCATCGTCGAGGCTCAGTGCAAAGACGGATCGGGCGATCCAGTCCGGGAATATTGTCTGAAGCCAACCAATTTGAGTCGAGAATGCCACGAACTCGAACAGATCGCGAATGGAGTACCCAGGGATCATTGGAGTGTTGGACCTGGTGTTCCACCACGTCGAGACGCGCTCCCGAATCACTAGTGATGCCCGGACCTTGTTGGCGATATCCTCGAATTCTCCAGTGAAGAGCTCGAGTTCGCCGCTGAGGGGCAGTGGAATTCCGAGGTCGGGGTGGACCGATTGCCAGTCGCTTAGGCGATCGAGCAATGCCCCAATACCTGAATACACCCGAAGGTCGTGCAATAGTAATTCTGCACCCATCCGGGTTGATCGCAGATCGTGGACGTGTCGACACTCGTGTATGAATGCGCTTATCGCTGTGGCGAATTCAATCCCGTCTGCCACGGTTAGTTCGCTGAGTGCGTCCAGGTTGCGTCGAGCAAAGTCCGCCGGTGCTTGTTCGGGTATGTCGGATCCGTCGAGATGGTCGGGCAACAACAAGACGTGCTTGAGCGCTGCGAGCACTGCAGGGGTCATGTCGGCCAAATTGAGGATGACGGTCAGCGAGTCTGATTGCGTCGTTGCACGTGACTTATGCACTCGAGAGAGTAGTTCGGCGCGAATCGCGCTATCCATCATGCCGGATGACTTGCCAGCTTCTTGATCTTGATCTCTACGTCTGCGGCGTCGGTTAGGTCGAGCGTGACACTCGAAATATCAGGAAGCAACAACACGATCTTCGTGTTGGGCTTTTCTGGAGATTCCGAAGTCGACTTCTGGCTAGCCTTCTCGCGGACCTTCTTGACGAGCTTCTTGATGACCGCCTGGATGGTCATGTTTCCGACTTGGTTGAGGACGATATGACCGACCCAGAGTCCCGCTGCCACGGTGACGGGATCGAACTGCATCTCGCTCGCAGCGGAAGGCGGACCGCCATCTTCCAACGTGAATCCCTTTTCGACGCCCGCATCCTTGGCCACCTCTTCGAGGGAGCTTCTGACATCGTCCTCGTATTCCACGGCTATGGTGATGAAAAATGGTGCCGGCTCTGTCATCGATTCCCCCAGTTCAGTGGCGTGATTCTGATCGTTGATGTTAGCGCGATCTCCTCCCCTGAGCGGGCGTCTTCGACTGGCCAGTGCCGGGCAGCGCCGAGCGGATCCCGATGCCTGTGGACGCGATGGCATGGAGAGCGCGCGACGGACAAGTGAGCGTCAGCTGCGCGTTCCGTAGCGACCGCCTCGGTGGGCAACTCGGCCCGGACGTCGCGCGCCTGCCGCTGCTGTCACATCCGATCGGGGTGTGGGATCTTGACGAGCCGGTCCCCCACCGGTTGGAGGATGGCCGTAAGTCGGCGCTGTCTGTGCTGGGTGCGGCGTGGCTACTCATGAGCCAGGTGCGCTTCGTGGAAACACGCACTGTTCGCACCGGCGCAACCGGTCGCCCCGCCGAGGCCACGGAGGGGGAGCCGGCCGCCACCGTGAGCCTGATCGAGTTGCGGCGCCCCGCCACCGGCGGCAGCGATCACGACGGTGATGCAGGCCAGCGGCGCAAATCCGACAAACGGTGGTGGGTGGCTGGACACTGGCGGCAGCAGGCCTGCGGACCCAAACGCGCTCTGCGTAAACCCATCTGGGTTTCCCCACACATGAAGGGCGATCCCGACGCTGAGGTCTCGCAGCGGGTGAATGTCTGGCGTCATTAGCGCATCTCGGCCAGAGCAGATCCGACGACGACCGCAGATGATGTCTGCCCGACCGTCTAGGTTTGTGGCGTCGCGTTCTGACAGGACAAGGGGTCTGATGGGGGAGTCGGGGGCGCCTCTAGAAATCTTGCGACGGACTCTCGGGGAAGCTCCACCGCTTGCAGATCCGGGCGGCGGTGGACGCGGCGCACTCGAAGCGACGGGCCAGTTCCTCGAAGCTCGTACCCTGCGCGTGGAGCTGGCGCATCTCTTGCACCTCTGAGGGGGTACTGGCTCGCATAACGGTACGCACTAAACCAAGGGGATGGCCCAACACCCTTAAGCGGAGTTAGCCGTTACGCCCACCCGATGGAGATACCCGCCGGGAAAGGAGTGAAGCGCAACAGACCTAACCGACCCAATCGTTGCGACCGGCTAAGTCGGGTCTGACCAGCTCCCACTGGATCGCTTCCGTCCAGACGATGGGATGGAATTCACGCCACACCGAAATCCCGGCGATCGTGGCTGGATTCACCTGCGCCATATACAGATACAACGGTTTGCTGGACGCCACGTGGGCGGGATTCCACGACACACATGCCAACTGCTGCTCTGGGCGCAGCTGCATTTCCGTCCGTAGTGCCCGGTACACGTCGATCTGGCTGATCGCTTGGGCCGCAGCAACTCTGCCGAAGGCTGCGGAATACAACTCCAGACCCCGGCGGCGATCGACGTAGCTGCCCAGGGTCAGGTATCCATTGACAGACAGACCGCTGCCCTCGATGTTGTACAGGAGTTTGGCCTGTTCACCCACAGCGTTGCGGTCAGCGACCGGATCGAACAGATCGGGGATGACGCTGGTGAACCACTTCGTCAGAGCGTCGGGCGTTGGATCGGTAGGAAGACCTCTGTCCAGCTCGCGGGTCTGGGAGATCACGTTCTCAACCAACCCCCGCAACTCATCCGGCGGCGCTGTCCTATCGATCCACATAGCCCGCCGAAGACTACTCGCCAGGTAGGGCTTTCTTCAATTGATCCAGCCGTGCCACGGCCCGTTTGTGCGCGATTGCCACGGCGGCGACGATCTCTGGGTGCGCAGCTTCCGCGGCCCGGGCAGCGGCCTCGCTGAGTCCTAACGGGCGAGGGCTTCGTTGTGCGCGGTATGGCGGTGCAGCATGGAGGGGGCCAGGTCGCGACCGAATGGCATGCCGGGAAAAGCCATAATCAAGCGGCTGCCTCGTGGCACCGTGTTCGACGAGGCGATGGTTGCGGTGGGTCTGCTGGGCCGGCCGCGGCCGGAGAAGTGACTGCCGGCCTCGTCGCGGCCCGCTGGGACCGTTCTTGGGCGCTTCTCGGCGAGGAGTTCGCGTGCCCGCTGCGCGGGGCACTGGGGGAGTCGGGGTGAGGCGAATGTGTCACCGGGGTCTGTCTCCTTGGTGTGGGCCGCAGTGCTGTGGATCCGGGTCTTGTGGCGTTTGTTGGGGAGGTCTCACGCCGCGCCGCGGTGATGCCCCGTTGTCGTCTTTCGGGGTTCGCCCGGTGAGTGCCGGCGGCGTGGTGTCGGGTCGGTGGGGCGCGCGCAGCGCGCCGGCATGTGCGGCGAGCCCTTCGACGACGTCGGCGGTTAGCGGCTTGGGGGGGTGGGCGGCGGTCAGATCGAGGCGCGTTCCGTACACCGCTGAGCGTGATGTCCGCGGGGCTGGCGTCGCGCTCCGGCTACTTCCAAGTGAACCCGCCCGGCTGGCGGGGAAGACATCTCTAGGCAGGATATGTCTAAACCGGTAGAGTACAGAGTTATGTTGAATACTCGGTCCTTTGCTGGTGTGGTGCTTCGGGCGCGTGAGAAGCGGTTTTTGAGTCAGGTCGCGGTGCAGGAGGCGGGTGGGCCGTCGCGGCAGATCATTATCGATATTGAGCACGCGCAGCCGGTGGAGGTCTCTGACGCTACGTTGCGGAAGCTTGACGAGGGTCTGGGTTTGCCGGCGGGCTTCTGCTTTGGTGTGCTGGCCGCCGAGCATGGCCCCGAGGTGCATTACCGGGTGGGGGAGCGGCGCTTCGAGGGTGATCCGCTGGGGCGCGGGCCGACGTTGGGCTTTCAGGGCGTGGACGGGGAGCCGGTCGATTTCCCGGCGGTTCTGGTCACCACTGATCGGTCGCTGCAGGCGCTGTCGCCGGCTTTGCTGTTCAGTGGTCATCATCTGCTGCTTGATGTCAATGTCGTCGGCGATATGAAGGGGCATGCGTCATTTTTGGTGGGTCGCTGGGAAGCTGCGTACGGGTTGGTCGACGAGCAGGGTGCTCCGAGGTCTGTCACGACGACGCTGCGCGCCAGTACGCGGCTGGCGGCGGTGGTTGACCCGTTCGACGCGGTGGACACTCTTGGGGATGCCCGCGACCTGCTGGATTGCCTGGGCGGTAATGCTGTTCGCCGGGAAGGCGCTGCGGTTGTCGCGCTGTTTATCGCCTACGCCGCTCGCCGGCTGAAAGTCCCCGGCACGGAAATCCTTGCCGTGCTGCACAAGCGGTCAGATATCCAGGCCACCGCAGTGGGTGAGAGCGGCTTGATGGTGTCCGGGCGGTTGAGCGTGTTAATTGAGGAGAAAGCTGACCGTCCTGCGCGGCTGGCGATCATCGCTGATGGCGTGGAGCGTGACGAGCGCGGGAAGATCCGGGAGGGGGCATACGGCCCGGAGCAGTTGGCCACCGATCTGGTGGTGCTCTGGCAGCGGTTCTTCGCGGCGGTAGGGGCCAGCGTCGAGGTCGCGATCGGCGATGCGCTTGGTGGCCTGGGTGATGTGATCACTCAGCGTTCGTCGGTGTCGCAGATCGTGCTGTCGAGTGATCCAAATATGAGTCCGTTGGTGTATTGGGCCGACCCGAGGCCGGTTGGGGATCTTGTTGGTCCTTCCCCGGTCCTGGTGCTCTACGACAGCCGGGCATTTGGCCAGATGCCTGCGTTGCTTGCGTGGGCCGGCTCACGGCGGCACCAGGCGGCCACCTTCGTGACGGTTACGTCGTCCCCGGTCAAGGGCGTCCTGCCGGGTGACAAGGCCGTTGTCGTCCAGGTGAGCAGCGCGGGCGTGGACGACTGGGAGGTGGTGACGGCTGTCCAGCGCGATGGTGGGGCCGCTCTGACGCACTTGCAGCCCGGCGTTGATGGGTGGATGGGAGTGCTCACTCAGGCGAGCGGGGGTCGATGCCGGTCGATGCCGGTGTTCATCCCGGAGGAATGGGGAACATTCCGCCGCCCGGCCCCCGCACCGTCTGCTGGGCGGAGCATTGCTTGACGTTCCCGGTGCGGGGGGTGGAGCTGCAGCGCGCTTCGCCGGTGGCCGGCGGGTTCGGGGGTAGAGTTGCGGTCATGTGGTCGTGGTGCAGCGGTGACACCGGTTCGCGCGGAGCGCGGTCCGGCGGGGTTGTGTTGTGCCACAACAGTAATAGTGAGTGTTTCGCGAAAACCGTTGCTGGGCAACAACAGTGCGCGGAGCGCGCTGCAACCAAGATGAGTAACGCGAAAAGTGTTGCAGCACAACGGGAAACGACCACCAACAGCCGCGCAAGCGGCTGCAACCAAAACACAAGCCGCACAACACAACCCACCGACAAAGCGCGAAGCGCTTGGCGCGCAACCACACTCCCCACGATCGGCCTTGGCCGATCGGGAAAAGAACGGGCGAAGCCCGTTCTTAAAGACAGACG
>CAIRCP010000189.1 GCA_903877095.1 uncultured Actinomycetes bacterium
AAGAAAGCGGGCCCTCCTCGAAAATTTGCTGGATGGTTATAAGGGACCACCAGCATCGAGGAAGGCCCGCCCTCAATGGCGGAGCCACACAGTGAGCACTTTCGATGAGCAGAACTGAGCAGTTTCAATGAGCGCCGTCACGGGAGCCGCGGCAACCGTCGGCACCACAGTGACAGTCTGCGTGGGCACCGGTGTGACGGTCGCTGCTGTCGTCGGCGCAACCGGCGGCTGGGGCGCCGGCGGGGGACTCGACGTGATCGACAGAGATGAGGGTGTCGATGAGGCCGTGGTCGGGGTGTCCGTGGTCGTCGTGTCTTCGCTCCCGCCACGAGTCGCGTATACGCCGAGCACCGCCGCGGCGACGGCGAGCACTCCCACGGCCGACGCGAGGATCGGAACCGTGCGGGACTTCCGCTGGGGCGGTGGCGTCGTCACCGTGCCCTTGCGCAGCTGCGTCGGCGCATCCGGGTCCACCGCAGCACCCCGCTTCGGTGACGTCGCCGCAGACAGGGTCGGCGCGGACGCCGGATAACTCACCTCGACGGCGCCGACCGCCTCCTGCAGCGCCGTGACGAACTCCGCGCAGGACTGATACCGGTCATCGGGATTCTTCGCCAGCACCCGTTCGAAGACCGCGTCCGTCCTCTCCGGCAAATGCCCGTTGACCATGCTGATGGGTGGCACCGGTTTGGTCAGATGCGCGGACATCGTCGCAGCGATCGTGGTCCCCGTGAACGGCGGCCGCCCGGCGAGCAGATGGAACGCGCTGCAGCCCAATGAATAGATGTCCGAGCGATTGTCGACCACCTCGCCCTCGATCGCCTCCGGCGAGATGTACTGCATCGTCCCGATGGTCATCCCGGTGGACGTCAGCGAGGTGGATTCACCGGCCGCCTTGGCGATGCCGAAGTCCGCGAGCTTCACCGACTCGATAGGCGAGGCACCATGAGTCTCGTCAATTCCGACCAGAATGTTCGCGGGCTTCACGTCACGATGCGTGACGCGCTGCTTGCGCCAGGCGTAGTCCAGTGTCGCACCGGCAGCGGCCACCAGTGAGACCGCAAGGTCGGCGTCGACGGGTCCGCCGGCCTTGAGCAGCTCCGAAGCGTCGGTGCCGTCGACGTACTCCATGGTGATCCACAGCCGGCCCTCGAACTCCCCGCGGTCGTGCAGCGTGACGATGTTCGGATGGCTCAGCTGAGCGAGCAAGTCGGCTTCCCGCTGGAACCGGGTCTTGAAGTCGTCGTTGCGGGAGACCCCACTATCGAGCAGTTTGAGTGCGTCTTGGCGGGGCAGCCGCGGGTGCTGCACCAGGAAGACCTGCCCCATCCCGCCGGCGCCGAGCTGGCGGATGACGCGGTACCCCGCGATCTCGGTGATGCTCACCGCGTGATTGTGGCAGGCGAGCCGGGCGGCGGTCCCCACGTCATCTCATGCGGGTCAGACCGCACCTTGCCGCAGGAGCCGACCCACTGCACTTGTCGTCGAGGGTGAGTGACGTGACTGTCCCGAGTCCTGCCAGTCGTTGCCAGGGTTGCGAAATGCCCCCGGTTGGCAACGGTTAGCTGACGCAATGAGCGAGGGCGTGGCCAACCTGGTCCCGCTTACAACCGCACCCCACATCTGTTCTGCCGCCCGGGAGACGGGAGTCCTCCTCGAGCGGCGCATCCTCCCGGAGCGCTGAGCGTGGGCTAAGCGGAGATCGAGTGCCTCCGACCTACGGGCAGGATTCCCCGTTCCGCACCACGCCGAACACGACGTTGGTCTGCGAGGTGAACGTCCCTCCTGGGGCGGGCGTGGAGTTGCAGACATGCCAATTGCGATCGTTGATCTGGCGTCGGCCCTGGCCGGTGAGATCTTTCGACGTGCTGATGTACGCCGGGTTGCCGGTCAGGGCTTGAAGGTCGTCCTGGGCGGTCTGGAGATCTTTTCCGACCTCGTTCGGCATGGTCCAGCTCTGCGTGGACGCCGGGGCGGCCTGAGCCGGCGCCGCCGGTGCCGCGATCCCGATGACGAGAAAGCCGAGTGGTGGGACGAAGAGCGGGCCGAGCTTGCGAATCATGATTTCCCTACAATCGTTGTTTGACAGTGCATTTCAACGAGCAAACGCTCAGTTGGATCGGACCGGCTGAGTTGCTCGTCAGTTCGTGTGTTCCCAGTGCGGTAAGCGTCGGTTCGAACTTGTCTGCGTCATCCGCGCCTCCTCGACAGAGGGGTTCGTAGACGTCGGAGTTGTGGCCTCTGAATGGCGAAAAACAATTGCCCCGCTGTCGTGGCGGAAAGCACGGCGGTAGCCGCCGCTATGGCGATGGCCGTCAGTGTTGTGCTCGCAGGCGTGAGCATCCGTCTTTGCTCGTCGGTCGGCCCAAATTACATGTGCCAGTAATGGTTTGGGCTGAGCGTGTAGTAGATCGCCGGAATCCACATCAGCATCCAGCCGAACAGCACGTGCTTGATGATCGAGTGGCCCCGTTGTTGCCGCACGTACTGGGCCCGGTCCCTGGCCTGCATTACGTGGGGCTGCACCAAAGGCGCGACGTACTGCGGCGGGAAATGCCCCGGGTGCTGTTGCGGCGGGTAGTACCCGCCCTGCTGCGGGTAGCCGTGCGGGTACGGACCCTGCGGTTCGCTCGGACCCCATGCGTTGCCATCCCAGTAGCGCCGACTCCGCCCACCGTTGGGGTCTGGATACCAGCCTGACGCTGGGGGCAGCGCGGCTTCCATCGACGATTCCGTCTGGTGGGTGTTCAGCATGGTGGCTGTTCCTTCTTCTGCGGGGTGGCGCTGGACCGTTGTCCGAGTCCGACGTGTTCATTTCGCGTTACGCCCGGGAAGTGCGCTCTGGTAGCTCGTTCTCGCAACGTGCAAGAGGGTCGACGCACGCCGAACATCGGCGGAGTGTACTGACTATACAATCAGCCTAACTTGGAATGACCCCCGGCGACAAATCCCGGTGATGGCCAGCCGTCGACTTGGCGGGCGCGGGGCTGCGGTGTGGCCCATGGTCAGCCGACCTCGGCCAGGTCGACCAAATCGCGGGAGTCGGCGGCGTCGAGGATCTTGGTGACCACCGAGTGGTGAACACCCGCTCTTTCGGCGATGGCGGCCTTGCGGGTTTCGCCTTCGGCGGCCGAGAGCACCGCGGCCACCGTCTCGACGGGCTTGCGGACTGCCCCCGAGGCGACGATGTCGCGGGCTTTAGCAGCGATCTCGGGGCGCACCGGCGGCGCCGCGGCGGTCCCCGCACCGACGGCAACGGCACGAGCGCGAGCGGTCGGTACGGCCTCCGGTACGGCGGCCGCCGCGGGGGGCACTGCGGTGGGTGCGGGGGCCGGCGGGCGCGGCGCCGCTGATTCTCGCTCCCGCGCTTCGTGCGCGACTGAGGGCCGATCCTGTTGCGGCGCTGATTCGTTGGGAACCGCGGCCGCAGGCGGGGGGGCCATGGTTGGGAGGGGTGGCGCACCCGCCTGCGGCCGGGAGTCTGAAGTCGGGGAGGCCATGCCCGCGCGCATCCGGGCCGCCAGGGGGGCGGTCAGGACGAGGCCGCGGGTGGCTCCGAACACCGACAGGTCGATGACGAGCGGTGCCAGCCAGGCCATTTCGCGGGGCACTCCCATGGCGGTGGTGAATCCGAAGATCCCCAACGCCGACCATCCGAACGCCCCGAGGGTGACACCCCACACCACCACGGTGAGCAGTGTGTCGCGGCGGTCGCTGCCCAGCATCCGGGCCAGCGTCGGCAAGCCGTGGATGGCCAGCATCAGCAGCGCCGGGGGCGCGGCCGCCCAGCCGATCGCCATGCACCGGCTGGTGCTCTGCCCGACCGTCAGCCAGGCGTGACCGACATTGCCGGCCACCGACAGCAGCGCTGACCTATTCGCCTCGCGGCTTGACTCAGATGGTCCGTCCGTGCTGCGACGTTGAGGAGAACTCACCCCGACGATCAGGCGTCAATCTTCACCCGACGCCGACAGTCGGTCGTGTTGAGAATCCGCCAAGGCCGCCGGCGCACGGTAGTGCATCCACCAACGTGCGGGGTTCTCCAGCGGGGCATCTCGCCAGAATCCAAGGAGTTACGTCATGAACGAACACAGCGCGGAAGCCGTCCGGGCCGAAGTCGGTTCCGCCGGCGGTCGCCTTGCCCTCGCCGCCCAGGACCGTCGTCGTATTCACGAGACAGGTCTTCGACATCACGCGGCTGGGACCGAATTTTTGCCGCGTCGATTACAGCAGCGGGGAGCGGGTCGTGACCGGCTGGACAGCGTCGGGGACTGCCTGCGACGTGCTGTATCCAGAAGGTCATGACCCTGGCGACCCTCGCTAAACCTGAATGCACCGATGCGGTAGCAGCGCGTAGTGGGTCGTAACAGCGAAATGCCCTGTCGCGGTGGGAGAATGAGATTTCTTGAGGATCAAATTCGACCACGTTGAAGGGCATTTCGTAGATGCAACTATCTCACAGCCGT
>CAIRCP010000190.1 GCA_903877095.1 uncultured Actinomycetes bacterium
AAGAAAGCGGGCCCTCCTCGAAAATTTGCTGGATGGTTATAAGGGACCACCAGCATCGAGGAAGGCCCGCCCTCAATGGCGGAGCCACACAGTGAGCACTTTCGATGAGCAGAACTGAGCAGTTTCAATGAGCGCCGTCACCGCTACCGGCTACGCGCTCAGAGTGGGTGAGGCACGCCGCGCCGTTGCAGGTCGGCAGGATGGGGTGCGATACTCATTGCTGTCAATTCACTTTCTTTTATGACAGCCCCGGTGTTGGTAGCACCGGGGCTGTCGTCGTTTAGGCGCTCGCGCTGGTGGGAGCGGTGGCACGCGGGTCGTCGGTACGGGTCATCGTGTTGGCGTCGATGTAGGCGTAGATGTCGGACCAGCGGTAGATCACGCGACGGCGGCCGAGCTTGATGAACTTCGGGCCGGTACCGCGGTAGCGATGCTGGGCCAGCGCGCCCTCACTGATCCGGAGGAAGTGCGCCGCCTCGCGCGACGATGCGATTTCGGGATGCTTCTGCATTGGTGGGATTGCCTTTCTCAACATGCGATCTGTCAAAGTTTGTCGCTCGACTGCGATAGTTGCACTGTTGCTGGGCGTTGTCAAACATGCACGCTTGACTGACAAACTTTCGCACTGCATCATTCAATGCGTGACGGGCAGAGAACCTGAGTTCGGACCGACCGCGATCACGGTCGCCAACAACATCAGACGACTACGCGAAGCTGGCAACTTCACCTACAAGCAAATTTCCGACCAACTGGCTGTGGTGGGATGGCCCATGACTCCGGTCGCAGTCCGCCGCGTCGAAACCCGGTCCCGTCGAGTCACCGTGGACGACCTCACAGCCTTCGCGGCGGTCTTCGGGGTGTCGCCCGCATCGCTGCTCATGCCGAACATCACCACCGCCGGACCGCAAGACATCGTCACCTTCACGGGCGGGGCGGCATGGGCGGAGCGGTGGAATCAGGCCGAAAACGTGTGGAACTGGCTCACCGCGCGGGCGCCGTTACCCGACATCGATCACGAGATGGCACTCAACAGCTTCGCCATCAAGTCATGGCCGGCGTGGCTACGCGCAGAGGCCGAACAGCGGGTGGCCCGCATCATTGCGCAGATAGCGGCCATTGGCTCCGACGACCCGCGGCTGGCCGATGGCGACGGTTAGCCGGTACACCACCGCCGCCGGCACGACCCTCTGGCGCGTCCGATACCGCACACCAGACCGTGCACAGACCGACAAACGCGGGTTCCGCACCAAACGCGACGCCGAGGCCTTCGCCGCGGCCATCGAAGTGGCCAAGCTGCGAGGCGAGTACGTCGCACCCTCACTGGGCCGCATCACCATCGGGGACCTCGGGGACGCATGGGTCACCCGCCAGCGGGGCCACCTCAAGCCGAACAGCTACCGATCGATCGAAACGTCGTGGCGGGTCCATGTCGCACCACGCTGGGCCAGGACGCAGCTCTCAGCGGTCGCCTACACCGACGTGCAGGCCTGGGTCGCGGACATGGCCGGGCAGCGCGGCGCCAAGACCGTGCGGGCCGCCCACGCCGTGCTGAACGGGATCTTCGAGGACGCCCTCCGGGACCGACGCCTCGGATCGAACCCGGCCCGCGGTGTGAAGCTCCCCGCGATCGTGAAGCACCCGAACCGCTACCTCACCGCCGACCAGCTCCACGCTCTGGCAGCCGAGGCCGGCCGCTATAGCTCCCTGGTCCTATTCCTGGGTACTACGGGGCTGCGGTGGGGTGAAGCGGCGGCCCTACGCGTCCAGGACGTCGATTTCCTACAGCGCAGGGTGCTGGTGTGGGAGAACGCCACCGGGGGTGGCACGGGAACGCTCAAGGGCGGCCGGCACCGCACCATCGCCGTGCCCCGCTTCGTGATCAACGAGCTGGCTCCCACGGTGGCTGGGAAGGGCAGGGAAGAGCTGATCTGGCCCTCGCAGACGGGTGGGCACCTCAAGTCGCCGTCTACGCACGATTCCTGGCTGTCTGGGGCGGTGCAGCGATGCCAGCGGGCCGCTGAGGCGGCGAGGGCGGCTGAGGCCAGGGCAGGGCGGCCGGTAACGCCGGTGTTCCCGAGGGTCACAGCTCACGATCTGAGGCACACGGCGGCGTCCCTGGCCATCTCAGCGGGCGCGAACGTGAAGGCCGTTCAGCGGATGCTGGGGCACAAGAGCGCGGCCATGACGCTGGACACCTACGCGGACCTGTTCGACGACGACCTCACCGCACTTGCCGATCGTTTAGACGAGAGGGTGGGCAAAGTGTGGGCTCGTAACCTCTAAGGGGTCGCAGCTCCAACGAAATGCCCCCTACAGGCTTCCGATGCGCGTTAGGTGCTTTGCTCGCCATCTCGTTGAAGCGGCGGCCCCCGACCTGGCCTGAGCCCGCCGCCAGGAGCACGCGACGTCAGTCGTCGACGATGTCGATCGCGACGAGAGTCAGGTCAAGATCTTCGGCGAGAACGAAACGGAACACCAGCTGGGCGTTGAGCACACCTTCGACGTTGGCGTAATGGTTGTTCCAGTCGGGGTCAACGACGGTCCAATTACCCCGCGGCCCATAAAGATCCGCCTTGTGGACATAGCCGTCGTAGCCGATTTCGGCGGCCACGCTGAGATCTCCGACGATGGTGTCGCCCTCAAATCGCTCATGGGCATCGGTCGAGAATGTCTCCAAAACCGGACTCACCTCGATGATCGTGAGGTTCTCAACGTCGGGCACGCTGTGGGTGACGAGCCCGCCAGGACGGTCATCCGGGGAACCGATCTCCTCGCCGATGAGCTGATCGCACTCCGCCACGAGCGCCGCGTTGAGCAACGCTGAGTCGCGCGCTAGACGGTCCCGAACCACACGATCCAGATCTTCATCGTCGTCTGGCTGGATGTCAGGTTCGGGGAGGATTTCGTCGGCCGACTGCAACGTGGGCACCACGGTCACTGTGGTGGTAGTGATTTGCGCCAGATCGGCGACAAGCTTGCTATGGAGCGGCCGAGGAGCGTCCTTGCCGCACTCCGCACTGGGTTCGAGGTAGTCGTTGTCCGCACCAACGAAAAGAATCCGCGAGCCGGCCGGTTGCGCAGCGGCGATCTCGCGGACCGTGTGCCAGATGAGCGCGTCACGGTAGCCCTTATCGGTCGCGTCGAACGGTGGATGCTGTTCCAGTGACCACGACACCAGCTCGTCGTGGTCCGCGTTCGGGACGGACAGCACCCGAACACCAGCTGCGGTGAGGTCCTCGCGCATGGCCTGAGCAACCTCGGCCCGTGAGGGCACCCTGATCGCGACGTCTTCTTCGGCCGGGAGGGCGGCGGTGTCTATTCCGGCACTGGCTAGTTTCCACTTGGCGTCCCGCAGCGCCTTGAGGCGGCCTTGATGTTGCTTGGCGATGCGCTGGCACTCCTGGTTGGCGCGCTCCTGGACCACAACCTCAGGAACCGCGAACTGCACTGCGCTGCAGTGCTTGCCGGCGTACAGCAACAGCTCCTGCCACCCTGTACCCTTCCGGAACTGCTGGCTGCTGTACAAGATGTTGGAGTCGATGACCACGACCCTGACCGGAGCACCCGCGCCACCCGGCCTCGTTGCATCGTTCATCGGTGATCAACCTGCTTTCGGGGAAAGTTCGAGGCCGTAATCGCGGACCGTCGCCGCGGGCAGCGGGCCTCGGCGGGCACCCGATAGCCGCCGCGGTGAGCCCGGTGCCGCCGAAATCCAATCTAGATCGTGTCGGCGCAACTGAACGCCGCCGACAGGCCGGGCGCGCCAAAATCCACGGCGGGCGAACGTCACGCATCGGGCCGGCAAGCTGCCAAGGGAAGACTTCTTCGACAACGACCTCACCACAATTGCCGACCGTTTAGACGAAAATGTGGGCAAGAAGTGGGCACGTGGGCACGGAGACGGCCGAGCGAAAGGAGCTAATCATCATGAAAAAGGCCCCTACCAGCGCCGGAACGCGGTAGGGGCTTTGCTCCCCCGGATGGACTCGAACCATCAACCGTCCGATTAACAGTCGGAAGCTCTGCCAGTTGAGCTACAGGGGACCGATCCCGGATACCCGGGACGCGGACCGACTTTAGCGCATGGGTAGCCGTCTGCGCCAAAGCAGCCTCCCCGCCACGCTTCAGGCAGGATGGTGACGGGCAGTCACCTAGAAGTCAGGGAGCGCAATGATCGGGTTTGTGGCCGTGTTGGCGACGGGCTACGTGTTGGGCACCAAGGCCGGCCGGGAACGCTACGAGCAGATCGCCAGTGCGGCTCGCGCCGTCGCTGGGCATCCGGCGACCAAAACGGTGATCGACGCTGGCCGTCGCAAAATTGCCGAGAAGGTCTCCCCCGATCCACCGGTGGTGAACCTCACCGAGATCGACTACACCTCGACGGTGATCGAACCCCGTCGGGACGCGTCTACGGATTGATGCCTTGGTTGAAGGTCTGGCCGGGCAGCAGTGGGCCGGAGGACATGCCGGGGACCCCATTGCCGTAGCCGGGTCCGAGGTAGCCGCCCTGGGGGGTGCCGATGTAGGTCGGGGTGCCGTTGGAGTAGCCGATGCACTGGCCGTCGCCACGGGATCCGAACCAGGCGAGGCATTGACCCTCAGCGGTGGTCGATGAACTCTCCGGGCCGATGAGCACGGTGACGGCGGGAACGGTCAGCGCGGCGAGCGCCAGCCCACCGGCCGTGACGGCAGAGCGCAGGGCGTGGGATGCGGAAGCCATGTCTGACCTTTCGCTGCAGAAGACCAACTCGTTAACTGTATCCGGTTCGCCGAGCTCACGCAGTCAGGTCATCACCGTTGGCCTGCTCCAGCAGGCTACGCCGGTAGGCCTCCAGCGCCACCAGATCACCGAACAGGGCGTGGTACTCCTCGCCCTGCTCAACCGGTGACATCCGCTGGAGTTTGGACTTGACCTCGGCGATCTGCCGGCCCACCCAAACCTCCTGCAGGCGGGCCAGCACCCCGCCGATGTAGCGCGGCAGCCTCTCGTCGTCGTCGACCTTGATGGTCTCCACAGCCAGTTCGCTGATCAGACCCGCGACGGCCGGGGTGGCCGCCTGCTCGCGCAGCGCCTCCATCCACTGCGCCCCGGTGAGGCCCGCCGAGGTTCCGCCCGCCGCCTCGATGGCGATCCGGACGGCCGCGTAGCCCGGATGGGTGAAGCTCTCGATGGTCAGGGCGTCGAACACCGGACCGGCCAGCGCGGGGCACTGCACCGCGGCCTTAAGGGCTTCGCGCTGCGGCCACAGCGTCGGGTCGCGGGGGTCGGGTCGCTGGGCCACCGCGTCACGGCGCGCCGGCGTGGACGGCCGGTCGGCGCCGCGGGCCACCGGCTTGCGGCCGGCCTCCTCGCGCACCCGGGCGATCACCTGCGGAACGTCGTCCCAGCCGACCCAGCCGGCCAGTTGCCGGGCGTACTCGTCGCGCAGGGTGGGGTCCTTGATCTTGGCGACCATGGGCACGCACTGACGCAGGGCGTTCACTCGGCCCTCGGCGCTGTCGAGGTTGTGCCCGGCCAGCGTGGTGCGGATCGCGAACTCGAACAGCGGGGTGCGCCGGGCGACGAGGTCGCGCAACGCGCCGTCCCCGGACTTCAGCCGCAGATCGCAGGGATCCATACCATCGGCGGCCACCGCTACGAAGCTCTGCCCGGCCAGGTTCTGCTCCCCGGCGAAGGCTTTGATGGCGGCGGCCTGCCCGGCGGCGTCGCCGTCGAACACGTAGATCAGTTCGCCGCGAAAGAACTTGTCGTCCATCATCAATCGGCGCAACATCGACAGGTGCTCGTCGCCGAAGGCGGTGCCGCAGGACGCGACCGCGGTGGTGACCCCGGCCAGATGCATGGCCATCACGTCGGTGTAGCCCTCGACGACGACGGCCTGATGGGACTTGGCGATGTCCCGCTTCGCCAGGTCGATACCGAACAGCACCGCCGACTTCTTGTAGACCACGGTCTCGGGGGTGTTGACGTACTTCGCCTCGATCACGTCGTCGTCGAAGATCCGGCGGGCGCCGAAGCCCACCGTTTCGCCGCTGGCGCTGCGGATCGGCCAGAGCAACCGCCGGTGGAACCGGTCCATCGGGCCGCGCCGGCCCTCGCGGGACAGCCCGGCGGCTTCGAGTTCCTTGAACTCGAAGCCCTTTCGGATGAGGTGCTTGGTCAGCGAATCCCAGCCCGACGGCGCGAAGCCGCAGCCGAACTGACGGGCCGCGGCGGCGTCGAAGTTCCGTTCGGTCAGATACTGGCGAGCAGCGGCGGCTTCGTCCGATTCCAGTGCGGCCGAATAGAATTCCTGCGCGGCGGCGTTGGCGGCGGTCAGCCGGCTGCGGCTGCCGCGGTCGCGCTGCATGGTGTTGCCGCCGCCGGTATAGGTGACGGCGTAGCCGATCCGGTCGGCCAGCACCTCGACGGCCTCGACGAAGCTGACGTGTTCGATCTTCTGGATGAAGGCATAGACGTCGCCGCCCTCGCCGCACCCGAAGCAGTGGAAGTGACCGTGATTGGGCCGGACGTGGAACGACGGCGACTTCTCGTCGTGGAACGGGCACAGCCCCTTGAGGGAATCCGCACCCGCCCGGCGCAACTGCACGTAGTCGCCGACGATGTCCTCGATCCGGACGCGGTCGCGGATGCCGGCGATATCGCGGTCGGGAATCCGGCCCTTGCGGGCCCCACCCCCGCTCACCGCACCGGTCACGGGGCCAAGTCTAGAACGCGAGGCCGCCGGCCCCCGCGGTGTCGATGCGCTCCAGCCGTCCCTCGGTGTAGGAGGCGACCTGATCGACGATCACCCGCATCCGGGCAGCGTCGTCGGCCGCAGCTTTGAATACCGGGACGAGCAGTGGATCGAGGCTGGCCGGCGCCCCGGCCAGCAGCAGGTCGGCCACCCGGTGGATGCGCTCGCGCTGCATGCACTGCCTGGCCAGGTGCGCCGGGTCGGACATGATGAACTGCAGCGCCAGCGTCTTGAGCACAGCCACTTCGGCCCGCACCGTCGGCGGCACCTGCAGGCCGGCCTGGTAGCGCACCAGCGGCCCCGGCCCGGCCTGCCGGAGGGTCTCGGTGATCGCGGCCGAGGCGAACCGGCCGACGAACTCGCTGGTCAGAGACTTGAGCGCGACGGCTGCCGGCAGGGTGGCGTCGTACCTGCCCACCGCCGCGACCACCGGCAGCCGGGACAGCCGCCCGGCCGCCTCCTCCAGATCTCCGATCTCCGGACCGGATCCGTAGACCGAGGCGCCGAGCCGGGCGAGGGTGGCCGCGGCGTCGTCGTCGGCGAGCACCCGCAGGTCGATGCGGCCGGACACCACACCGTCCTCGACGTCGTGGACGGAGTAGGCGACGTCGTCGGCCCAGTCCATGACCTGCGCCTCCAGACAGGGCCGCCCCGCGGGAGCGTCGGCCCGCACCCAGTCGGCGATAACCGCGTCGTCGTCGTAGAAGCCGAACTTGCCACCGGCGGCCGGACGCTGCCAGGGATATTTGGTGACCGCGTCGAGGGCGGCACGGGTGAGGTTCAAGCCCACACTGCGCACGTGCGAGCCGTGAACGTCGAGGACCTTGGGTTCCAGCCGGGTGAGGATCCGGAAGTTCTGGGCGTTGCCCTCGAAACCCCCGCAACGCGCGGCGAATTCGTCGAGCGCCCGTTCGCCGTTGTGCCCATAGGGCGGGTGGCCGATGTCGTGGGCCAGCCCGGCCAGGTCGACCAGATCGGGGTCACAGCCCAGCGCGACGGCCATCCCGCGGCCGATCTGAGCGACCTCCAGCGAATGGGTGAGCCGGGTGCGCGGGGTGTCGCTGTCCCGCGGACCCACCACCTGCGTCTTGTCGGCCAGCCTCCGAAGAGCCGCACTGTGCAGCACGCGGGCCCGGTCGCGGGCGAAGTCGGTGCGGTGTTCGGCGCTGCTGCCGGGCAGCGCCGCGGCCTTGGGCGGGTCAATCACCACGCGTTCGCGGTCGGCCGCGCCGTAGCGTCCCGGCTGGTTCGTCGTCACCGTCTGTGTCACCGTGGGACAGTCTGCCAGGCTGCGCTCTCAGCGTGATCGAGGCGAAGTTTTGCTGGCATTGGGTTGACCCAGCCCGCGGGCTACTAGATTGGCGGTCATGCGCGTAGCCCGTCTGTTCAGTCTGCTAGCCGCGATCCTGACGGCCTTCACCCTGCTGGCCCCATCGGCCGTCGCGGAGCCGCCGTTCCGACTCCCGGACCAGGTCACCGACAACGCCGGTGCGCTGAACAACCGTCAACTCGCCGACGTGCAGAAATCCGTCGACAAGCTGTACAACGACCGGCACGTCCGGCTGTGGGTGGTGTTCGTACAGTCGTTCGCCCCGCAGGGCGCCGTCGGCTGGGCGCAGCAGACCCAGAAGATCAGCGATCTGGGCAACGAGGACGCGATCCTGGCGGTGGCGACCGACCAACGGTCGTATGCGTTCCTGGTCTCGCCCGCCGCTGCCGGCGGCAGCTCGACGAAGGTCGACAACATCCGGCGCGACAGCATCGAGCCGGCGTTGCGCAACAAGGACTGGGCCGGGGCGGCGACGGCTGCGGCCAACGGACTGTCGAACCTGGGCAAGGGCCCCAGTGCGATCCCCGGCAAGGGCGGCGGCGGCGTCTCGCTGATGCCGCTGGTCTTCCTGGCCGGACTGGGCCTGCTGGTATTCCTCGCGCTGATGTTCTGGCGACGCAAGCGGCAGCGCAAGCAGCACGAAGCCGCGGTGACGGCGGCCAAGAACATCGACCCCACCGATCCGGCAGCGCTGGCCAACGTGCCGATCGACGCCCTCGACGACCTGTCGAAGACGATCGTCGTTCAGGTCGACAATGCCGTGCGCACCAGCGCAAACGAACTGGTGCTGGCGGTCGAGGAGTTCGGCGAGACGCAGACCAAGCCGTTCGCCGACGCCGTGGAAAGCGCCCGGCAGACCCTCAAGCAGGCTTTCGTCGTCCGCCAGAAGCTCGACGACGACATTCCCGATCCGCTGCCGGAGCGGCGCGATCTGTTGACCAAGGTCGTGGTGTCCGCGGCGCGGGCCAACAAAGAACTCGACGCCCATACCGAGTCCTTCCACCAGATGCGGGACCTGGTCTTCAACGCCCCGGAACGGTTGGACGCGCTGACCCAGCAGCTGGTCACCGTGACGGCCCGCATCGAGCCGTCCGAGCAGAAGCTGACCCAGTTGCGCGGCGAGTTCGACGAATCCGCACTGGCGTCGGTGTCGCGCAACGTCAATGCGGCGCGCGAGCGGCTGGAGTTCGCGGACAAGGCGATCACCCGTGGCCGGGCCCTGGCGGCCAAGCCGGTGGCCGGCGAGGTGGACGAAATGGTGGACTGCGTCCGCGGCGGGGAATCGTCGCTGCAGCAGGCGAGCAAGATGCTCGACGCGGTGGACAGCGCAGCCAGCGACATCCGCCGGGCGGTCTCGGCTCTGCCCGCGGCCATCGATGACATCCAGCGCGGGATCAACCAGGCGTCCGAGCAACTCGCCCAGGGCGGCCTGGCGAAAGCCTCCGAGCTGTCGTCGGCTCGGGATGCGGCCGTCAAAGCCGTCGCCGCGGCGCAGAGCGCCGGAGCGGCTGATCCGCTGGGGGCCTTCACCCAGCTGACCCAGGCCGATGCCGAACTGGACCGGCTGCTGGCCGGAGTCACCGAGGAGCGCGAAGCGGCCGACCGGCTGGCCCGCTCCTACGAGCAGGCGCTGTCCACCGCACAGTCGCGGGTGCGCTCGGTGTCGGACTACATCGACACCCGTCGCGGCAGCATCGGGTCGGAGGCCCGCACCCGGCTCAACGAGGCCGTGCGTCAACTGGAGGCGGCCGAGACCAAGAAGGGCACCGACATCGAGGCGGCGATCAAGCACGCCAACGGCGCCTCACTGCTGGCGGCGCAGGCCCAGCAGCTGGCCAATAGCGACGTGCAGGCCGGTCAGGTGCAGTACCAGACCCGCAACCGCGGACAGAACGACATGGGTGCGATGGTCGGCGGCATCATCCTCGGCAACATCCTCACCGGCGGCATGCGCGGCGGCGGTTACGGGGGTGGCTACAGCAGCGGCGGTGGCGGCGGCTGGACCACGAACAGCTACGGCGGGTCCGGCGGCGACTGGATCGGCGGCGGCGGGCGGTTCTAGCTTGCGGCGTAGCCCCCGTCGCCGCCGTCACCTCCGCTACCACCGCTAGCCCCTAGTCCGCCAGGACCGCCAGCGCCTCCGGCACCGGCGTTGGCTCCGTTGCCATTCGCGCCGTCAGCGCCCTGACCGCCGCTGCCGGTGCCCGTGCCGGCACCCCCTGAACCGCCGAGGCCGCCGTCGCCGCCGGAGCCGGTTGCGGCGGCATTGCCGCCGTCGCCGCCATCGCCGCCGTTGCCGCCGGAGCCGCTCGGACCATCGGGGCCCGGGATGGTCATCCACCCGTCACCTGGCCCCCGCCCCCCCTTGCCTCCGACACCGGCGGCGCCGCCATTGCCGCCGGCCCCGCCGGTTTGGCCGTCCACTCCGCCGTGGTTGAGGGCGGTTGGCCCGGCGGCGCCGTCAGCACCGGAGCCGCCATCGCCGCCGACGCCGCCATCGCCGCCGACGCCGCCGGCGCCGCCGTCCTTCCACACACCCATGCCGCCCGGACTGAAATCGCCATTACCTCCGCCACCGCCGTCGCCGCCTGCACCGCCCTTGCCGCCCTCACCGCCGGCTTGACCGGTCAGGGCGACGCCGGCGTACCCGGCCCCACCCTTTCCGCCGGCGCCACCGATGCCGGCCACCCCGCCGTCGCCACCGGCACCCCAAAGACCTGCGGCCGCGGAATCACCACCGGCGCCGGATTCGCCGCCGTCACCACCCTGTCCGCCGGATCCGCCGATACCGCCGGCCTGACCATCCGTTCCATTGGGGTTCGCCAATGTTCCGGCGACGCCATCGGCACCGGAGCCGCCATTGCCGCCGGCACCACTCGCGCCACCAGCGCCTCCGTTACCCCCGACCCGATCAGCACCGTCGACTACGCCAATCTCGCCGCCAAGACCGCCGGCCCCGCCAGCACCTGCGCCACCGCCGTCACCACCGAAACCGCCGCCGCCGCCGTTCTGTCCGGTGAGGGCGACGCCGACGTACCCGGCCCCACCCTTGCCGCCGGCACCGCCGTTGCCCGCCGTACCGCCGGCGCCACCGACACCGCCAAACGACCTCTCCGGCCACTCCCTTGCGACGCGACCCCCTGTGCCGCCAGAACCACCGACACCACCCGACCCGCCGGCGCCGCCGGCCTGACCATTGGTTCCATCGGGGTTCACCGGAGTTGTGCCATCAACACCGTCTGCACCCGTTCCGCCGTTGCCACCGGCACCACCCACACCACCAGCTCCTCCAACGCCGCCGAAAGTGCCGCAGCTCTTGCAGGGGTAGCTGCTCCCGCCGCCCGGCTGGCCAGAGCTCGCGCCGTTGCCGCCGTTACCGCCCGCGCCACCGGCGCCACCGTTACCGCCGTTCTGGCCGCTCAGCGCAACGCCGATATACCCCGCACCGCCCTTTCCGCCGGCCGCGCCGTCGCCCGCTTGACCCGCAAGACCACCGGCGCCTGGAATACCTGCATAGCGGCCTTCACCGCCCGCTTTGCCGCCCCAGCCGCCCATGCCGGCGGATCCGCCGGATCCGCCGGCATGACCGTCAGTTCCGTTGGGGTTCAGCGCCGTTGTTCCGTCCACGCCGTCGGCGCCGGTACCCCCATTGCCACCCGAACCGCCCCGGCCACCGGCACCGCCGTTGCCGCCGACCTGAGTGGCGCCCTTGGCCCCGGTCCCATAACTGCCACCGGAACCCCCGAGCCCGCCCCTGCCCGCGTCGCCGCCGGCGCCGGCGAAACCACCGTTACCGCCGTTCTTACCGGTCAGCGCGACGCCGACGTACCCGTTTCCACCGTTGCCGGCCGCACCGCCGTTGCCGGCCACACCACCATCACCACCACCACCGGGAGTGCCCCACGACGCCGAACCGGCACCGACACCGCGATCGCCGCCCCGGCCACCCCCGCCGCCCGACCCGCCCGCGCCACCGGCCTGACCGGGACTTCCGTTGGGGTCCAACGCCGTTGTGCCGGCCACCCCGTCAGCACCTGAACCGCCGTTGCCCCCGGCGCCTCCCACGCCACCGTCACCGCCGTTGCCGCCGATCTGGTCGACGCCCTTGACGGCGCCCGGGCCACCGGCAGCACCACCGGCGCCACCCGCGCCTGCGTCGCCGCCCCAGCCGCCCAGTCCGCCGTTGCCGCCGTCCTGGCCGGTCAGCGCTACGCCGACATATCCGGCGCCGCCCTTGCCGCCGGCCGCACCGTTCCCGGCCTTCCCACCGTTGCCCCCGTCTCCGTCTGCGCCGCCGGCAGCCGTTCCGGCACCGGCGCCGCCGGCGCCGCCCGCACCACCGGTTCCGCCGCGGCCACCGCTTCCGCCGTTCTGTCCGGCCGCGCCGTTCCGCGCGTCGCGGGTTCCCGCACGGCCGTCAGCGCCGATGCCTCCGTGAGCGCCCGCACCGCCGTCAGCGCCCGCACCGCCGGCGCCGCCGACCGCGTCCGCGCCCGCCGTCGCACCGGTTCCGCCGAGATCG
>CAIRCP010000191.1 GCA_903877095.1 uncultured Actinomycetes bacterium
ACCTGCCACCACGCTTACCCGCATCGGAGGGCATTACCGATTCGACAGCCGCCCAGAACTCATCAGAAATCACACCCATACGTGTCACCGCGAAATCGTCGCTGTTCAACACCTTTCAATTCGGGAGACACGCCCTAGTTGGTCGGCAACCGATACCCTGGTCGGATGAGTCTGCACACCCAGGCTGCTCCTGACGTGCGCGAAGCAGTTCACGCCGCCGCCCGCCGGGCCAGGATCGCCGCCCGCACGCTCGGCACGCTCACCACCGTGGTGAAGGACCGGGCTTTGCACGCCGCCGCCGACGCGGTGCTGGCCCACACCCGTCAGATCCTGGCCGCCAACGCTTACGACCTCGAAGCCGCCCGTGCCACCGGGACCCCGGAGGCCATGCTGGACCGGCTGGCGCTCAACCCGCATCGGGTCGACGGAATCGCCGCCGGGCTGCGTCAGGTGGCCGGGCTGCCCGACCCGGTGGGGGAGGTGCTGCGCGGGCGCACCATGCCCAACGGCCTGCAAGTCCGCCAGCAACGGGTGCCCCTGGGGGTGGTGGGCATGGTCTACGAGGGCCGGCCCAACGTCACCGTCGACGCCTTCGGGCTCACCCTCAAATCCGGCAATGCCGTTCTGTTGCGGGGCAGTTCGTCGGCGGTGAACACCAACACCGAACTGGTGACGGTGCTGCGCGGCGCCCTGTGCGGGGAGGGCCTGCCCGAGGACGCCGTGCAACTGCTGCCCAGCGCCGATCGCTCCAGCGTCACCCACCTCATCCAGGCCCGCGGCCTGGTCGATGTGGTGATCCCGCGTGGCGGCGCCGGGCTGATCGAAGCCGTGGTGCGGGATGCGACCGTGCCCACCATCGAGACCGGCGTGGGTAACTGCCACGTCTACGTGCACGCGACCGCCGATCTCGATGTCGCCGAGCGAATCGTGCTGAACGCCAAGACCCGTCGGCCCAGTGTGTGCAACACCGCCGAGACGCTGCTCATCGACAGCGCCATCGCCGACACCGCCGGCCCCCGGCTCGTCGGTGCGCTGCGCGGGGCCGGGGTCACCGTGCACGAACAGCCGACCGAAGACCAACTGCGCGCTGAGTTCCTGGCGCTGGAGATCGCGCTGGCCTACGTCGATGGGATCGACGCCGCGATCGACCACATCAACACCTACGGCACCGGGCACACCGAGGCCATTGTCACCACCGATCTTGCTGCCGCGCAACGGTTCACCGAGCGGGTCGACGCCGCCGCCGTGATGGTCAATGCCTCCACCGCCTTCACCGACGGTGAACAGTTCGGGTTCGGGGCCGAGATTGGCATCTCCACCCAGAAACTGCACGCCCGCGGCCCGATGGGCCTGCCCGAACTCACCTCGACCAAGTGGATCGTCCACGGCGACGGCCACATTCGGCCCGCCTGAGACTGGAGACACCCCATGACCGAGACCCCGGCGCGCCCGGCACCGCTGTTCGCCGACATCGACGACGTCAAGCGTCAACTCGCCGCCACCGGCTATCTGGCCGACACCGCCACGGCCACGGCCGTGTTCCTCGCCGACCGCCTGGGCAAGCCGCTGCTGGTCGAAGGCCCCGCCGGCGTGGGCAAGACCGAACTGGCCCGCGCCGTCGCGCAGGCGACCGGGTCGGAGCTGGTGCGCCTGCAGTGCTACGAGGGTGTCGACGAGGCCCGCGCCCTGTATGAGTGGAACCACGCCAAGCAGATCCTGCGCATCCAGTCGGCGACCGGCGCCGACCACGACTGGAAGCACACCAAGGACGACGTGTTCAGCGAGGAGTTCCTGCTGTCCCGGCCGCTGCTGACCGCGATCCGGCGCACCGGGCCCACCGTGCTGCTGATCGACGAGACCGACAAGGCCGACATCGAGATCGAGGGCCTGCTGCTCGAAGTGCTCTCCGACTTCGCCGTCACCATCCCGGAACTCGGCACCATCACCGCCACCCGCAAGCCGTTCGTCGTCCTCACTTCGAACGCCACCCGCGAACTGTCCGAAGCCCTCAAACGCCGGTGTCTGTTCCTGCACATCGACTTTCCCGATCCCGACCTGGAGCGACGCATCCTGCTGTCCCGGGTGCCCGAACTTCCCGAGCGGCTGGCCGAGGAACTGGTGCGCATCATCGGCGTCATGCGCGGAATGCAACTGAAAAAGCTGCCCTCGGTTGCCGAGACCATCGACTGGGGCCGCACGCTGCTGGCGCTGGGCATGGACACCATCGACGACGCCACCATCGCCGCGACGCTGGGGGTGGTGCTCAAACATCAATCCGACCAGCAGCGCGCCGCCGGCGAACTCCGGCTCAACTGAAAGGGCTGACCTAACACCATGGCGCGCCGGCCCCGACCCCCGCAGCCGCTGGCCCCGAACGGCCTGCCCGGACATCTCGTCGGCTTCGTGGAAGCCCTTCGCGCCCAAGGCATTGCGGTGGGTCCGTCGGAGACCGTCGACGCCGGGAAGGTGCTCAGCGTGCTCGACCTCACCTCCCGGGAAGAGGTGCGCGAAGGCCTGGCCTGTGCGGTGCTGCGCCGGGCTGACCACCGTCAGACCTATGACGCCCTGTTCGACCTGTGGTGGCCGGCCGCCCTCGGCGGGCGCACCGTGCTGGAGAACGACGCCGAAAACCCAAGCCCGGCAGCCCAGGTGGACCCTGACGACGTCGAGGCCATGCGCGGCATGCTGCTGGATCTACTCACCGACAACCCCGATATCGGTGACCTCGACGACCGGCTGGTGGCGCTGATCGCCCAGATCGTCGAGGCCTACGGCCGCTACACCTCCAGCCGCGGACCGTCGTACTCGGCCTACCAGGCGCTCAAGGCGATGGACCTGGGCCAGTTACAGGGCCGTCTGCTGGCCGGACTGCTCGCCCCGCACGGCGACGACCCGTCACCGACGCAGGAGGCGATCGGCAAAGCCCTTGCCGCACAGAAGATCGCGCAGCTGCGGCGGCTGGTTGAGAGCGAGACCAAGCGGCGCACCGCCGAGCAACTGGGCCGCAACCACGTTCAGATGTACGGGATTCCCCAGCTGGCTGAGAACGTCGAATTCCTGCGTGCCTCCGGCGATCAGCTGCGCCAGATGCGCCGGGTGGTGGCACCGTTAGCCCGGGTGCTGGCCGCGCGGCTGGCGGCCCGGCGGCGGCGTTCCCGCGCCGGTTCGATCGATTTGCGCAAGACGCTGCGCAAATCGATGTCCACCGGCGGTGTGCCGATCGACGTGGTACTGCGCAAGCCGCGCCCGGCCCGGCCGGAACTCGTGGTGCTGTGCGACATGTCGGGATCGGTGGCCGGTTTCAGCCACTTCACCCTGCTGCTGGTGCATGCGCTGCGCCAGCAGTTCTCCCGGGTGCGGGTGTTCGCCTTCATCGACACCACCGACGAGGTGACCCACATGTTCGGCGCCGACGCCGACCTGGCCATCGTGATTCAGCGCATCACCCGTGAAGCCAAAGTATTCACCCGCGACGGGCATTCGGACTACGGGAACGCCTTCGTCTCGTTCACCGAGAACTTCCCGGGCGTGCTGTCCCCGCGCTCCTCGCTGCTGATCCTCGGCGACGGTCGCACCAACTACCGCAGCCCGGCCGCCGACGTTCTGGCCCACATGGTGACCGCCAGCCGGCACGCGCACTGGCTCAATCCCGAACCCAGGCATCTCTGGGGCAGCGGCGACTCCGCCGTCCCGCGCTACGAACCCGTCATCGCCATGCACGAGTGCCGGTCGGCCAAGCAGCTGGCTGCGGTGATCGACCAGTTGCTGCCGGTATAGGTAACGGGTGGAGCCCGTAAACTTTCTCCCCATGGCTTCTGGGCGCAGACTCGGCGTGATGGGCGGGACGTTCGATCCCATCCACCACGGCCACCTGGTCGCGGCCAGCGAAGTCGCCGATCTGTTCGGTCTCGACGAGGTGGTGTTCGTGCCCACCGGTCAGCCCTGGCAGAAGGCCCGCGACGTCACCCCGGCCGAGGACCGCTACCTGATGACGGTCATCGCCACCGCGTCCAATCCGCGTTTCTCGGTCAGCCGGGCCGACATCGACCGAGCCGGACCGACGTACACCACCGACACCCTGCGAGACCTCAGAGCGCTGCATCCCGACGCCCATCTGTACTTCATCACCGGGGCCGACGCGCTCGGTTCGATCCTGACCTGGCAGGGGTGGGAGGAACTGTTCAATCTGGCCACGTTCGTCGGTGTGAGCCGGCCCGGTTATGAACTCAGCGACACCCACATCACCGACGCCCTTGAGCGTCTTCCCGACGACGCCCTGCATCTGGTCGAGGTACCGGCGCTGGCGATATCCTCGACCGACTGCCGCAAGCGTGCCGGTTCCGGCCGGCCGATCTGGTACCTGGTGCCAGACGGCGTCGTGCAGTACGTCGCCAAACGACGCCTCTACCGAGGCCATGACGCACCGGTGGAGGTGAGCGGGTGACCGCGACAGCAGAAGCGATCCGGATGGCCGAGGTCGCCGCCCGCGCGGCCGCCGCCAAACTCGCCCAGGACATTGTCGTCATCGATGTGTCCGCCCAGTTGGTGATCACCGACTGCTTCGTCATCGCGTCGGCGTCCAATGAGCGCCAAGCCAACGCAATCGTCGACGAGGTCGAGGAGAAGATGCGGCTGGAAGGCTACAAACCGGCCCGTCGGGAAGGCACCCGCGAGGGCCGCTGGGTGCTGCTCGACTACATCGACATCGTCGTGCACGTCCAGCACACCGATGAACGCCATTTCTATGCGCTGGAGCGGCTTTGGCGGGACTGCCCGATCGTTCCGGTTGACCTCGACTCGGGGATCGGACCAGGCGTCGAGACCGACCCGGAGCCGACATGAGCGCGCGGGTGCGCCGGCTGGTCATGCTGCGCCACGGCCAGACCGAGTTCAACGCCGGTAGCCGGATGCAGGGCCAAATCGACACCGATCTGTCCGACCTCGGCCGTGCCCAGGCCGTCGCCGCCGCAGAGGTGCTGGCCAAGCGCCAGCCGCTGCTGATCGTGTCCTCCGACCTGCGGCGCGCCCACGACACCGCGCTGACCCTCAGCCAGCACAGCGGACAGCCGGTGCGCATCGACACCCGGCTCCGTGAGACCCACCTTGGGGACTGGCAGGGCAGAACCCACTCGGAGATCGACGCGATGTCACCCGGGGCCCGGATAGCCTGGCGCGACGACGCCGGATGGGCGCCGCACGGCGGGGAGAGCCGCATCGACGTCGCCGACCGCAGCATTCCGTTGGTGGCCGAACTTGTTGCCGGGGAACCCGAATGGGGAGCCGACGAGTCCGACCGGCCGGTGGTGCTGGTGGCCCACGGCGGCCTGATCGCCGCCCTCACCGCGGCGCTGCTCGACCTGCCGGTGGACAGCTGGCCGGTGCTGGGGGGCATGGGCAACGCCAGTTGGGCCCAGCTGTCCGGACATGGACCAGTTCATGCCCGGTTGCCCGAACTACGCTGGCGGCTCGACGTGTGGAACGCATCGGCCCAGGTCGCCAATGACGTCCTCTGAACCGAACCGAATCCAGGGTCGCCGGAAGCTGCTCGTCTTCTGCGACTCGCTGTCCTACTACGGGCCCGAGGGCGGCCTGACCGCCGCCGATCCCCGGATCTGGCCCAATATCGTTGCCGCCGAACTTGATTGGGATCTGGAGCTGATCGGAAGGATCGGCTGGACCTGCCGCGACGTGTGGTGGGCCGCGACGCAGGATCCGCGGGCGTGGGCGGCACTGCCGAAAGCCGGTGCAGTCGTCTTCGCCACCAGTGGGATGGACTCGTTGCCCTCTCCGTTGCCGACCGCGCTGCGGGAGATGATCCGGTACGTCCGCCCCGCGCCGGCCCGACGGTGGGTGCGCGACGGCTACGGCTGGCTGCAACCCCGACTGTCCCCGGTCGCCCGCTCCGCACTGCCTCCGAAGCTTACCGTCGAATATCTCGAAATGACCCGGGGAGCAATCGATTTCAATCGGCCGGGTATTCCGGTTGTCGCCTGCCTGCCATCGGTTCATATGGCCGACACTTACGGCAAGGCCCACCACGGCCGACCCGGCACGGTTGCCGCCATCACCGATTGGGCTGCTGAGCATGACATACCCCTGGTCGACCTGAAAGAGGCCGTCGCCGCTGAGATGCTGGCCGGCCGCGGCAATCCCGACGGCATCCACTGGAACTTCGTGGCGCACCGGGCGGTCGCCGAGTTGATGCTCAAGGCGCTCGCCGAGACCGGTGTGCTGCAGGACGAACAGAGCTGAGATGTCCGTCGTCGTCGTGACGGATTCCTCCGCCCGGCTGCCGTCGGACCTTCTGGCGCAATCCGACATTCGGGTGGTTCCCCTCCATGTCTTGCTTGACGGCAAGGACTTTCGCGATGGTGTCGACGACGTGCCGGCCGACCTCTACCAACGTCCCCAGGTCAGCACCGCCGGCGCGAGCCCGGCTGAACTCGCCGCCGCCTATCGAACGGCATGGGCGGACAGCGACGGTGACGGTGTGGTGGCCGTGCACCTGTCAACGGCGCTGTCGAGCACGCTCGGCGCCGCCCAGCACGCCACCGCGGAATTCGGCGGGACGATGCGGGTGGTCGACTCCAAGTCGGCGGCGATGGGCACCGGGTTCGTCGCACTGGCGGCAGCCAGCGCGGCCCGTACCGGAGCTGATCTGAATGCCGTTGCGGCCCAAGCAGAGTTGGCAGTCACCCGGGTTCACGCCTTCATCGTCGTGCAACGCCTGGACAATCTGCGGCGCAGCGGCCGGATCGGTACGGCGGCCTCATGGCTGGGCACTGCGCTGGCAGTCAAGCCGCTGCTGCGTCTCGAGGACGGCAAACTGGTTCTCGCTCAACGGGTTCGGACCACGTCGAAGGCCGTCGCGGCGATGGTCGAGCAGGTCCTTGAGGTGGTGGGGGAGCGCCGTGCCGCGCTGGCGGTCCAGCACGTCGACAACCTCCCCGGCGCCACGCAGGTTGCGGCGACGCTGGCCGCCGCGCTGCCGGGGTGCGGATCACCTGTGGTCACCGACCTCGGGCCGGTGCTCGGCGTGCACCTCGGGCCGGGAGCACTCGGCGTGGTGGTGGCGCTCGATCCCTAGCCGGCGAAGCGGCCCGTGACCGGCGGCAGATCCTTCAGCGTGACGATGCCGGGCGGGGCGGCGACTACGGCGGGCACCGCGTTCGTCACCGGCATGGCCGTATAGATCATCCCGAGGCCCATGAAGCCGGGTTCGTTCCAATCCTGCGGTGGAAGGCAGTGCAGCACCGTGCGCATGTTCGGGACGCCGAACACCTGGATGACGTGGCCGTGTTCCAGCGGCTTGGGCGGGTTCACGTGGTCGCCCATCGTCCAGTTGAACCCGACGCTGACGACGTTGCGGTCACCCACCCAGCCCCGGTGGTAGCCGTACACCCCGGCGACGGTGCCTTCCGGGATGGTCATGAAACCCAGGTCGGAGTCCCCGGTCGCCGGGGTGAACGTCACGTCGAAGGTCATCCGGTCCAGGTGCGCCCCGATGGCGTCGGCCATCATCGCGGCCGCCTCGGCGAACACTGCGCTCTCGTCGGCCACGCTTTCGGCCAGCCCGGGGGCTTCCGGGTCGCAGGAGAACCCCATCGCGGTCTGGGTGGCGGCCGACTCGTAGGTGGAGCAGTCCACCGACTCGGTGATCCGGATCTCGTCGACCCGCTCGCAGGCACCGGAGAGCACCATGCCGACCATGTTGCTCATGCCGGGGTGGGCGCCGCTGCCGAAGATCGTGGAATTTCCTGTCTCGCAGGCATCTCGGATCCGGTCCAGATCGGCCCGGTTATTCTTGCCGCCCGTGATCCAGGCGGCCGAGGTGCAGACGTTGACCCCGGCTGCCAGCAGCATCTCCAGTTCATCGATGCTCGGCCAGAGCGGGTTGTAGCAGCACGCGTCGGGCTTGGTGGCCAGCAGCGCGTCGATGTCGTTGGTGGCCGTGATCCCGGTCGGTTCCGGCCACCCGGCCAGTTCGGCGGCATCCAGGCCGACTTTGTCCGAACCGTGCGCGTAGACGCCCACCAGCTCCATGTCCGGCCGGCCGATGATCGCGTGCAGCGAGCGGCGGCCGATGTTGCCGGTTGTCCACTGGATGACGCGAATCGGGCGGTCGTCGGTGGCTGTCATGCGTCTTCTCCGATCGGGGGTACTGCCCTGCAGTATGGACAGCCGCGACGCTCACAGATGCCGATTCGTCCACAGGCGCAGGCTCGGGCGCGTCGCTGCGACGCGTTGATGACGGCCACCGTCCCTAACGTTCGGCGGCATGCCGACTGATGAGCGCCTGGCCAGTCTCTACCGCCGCCTCGGGGCGCGCCCCGAGGCAGCCGCCGAGGGTGACGGCGGTGCGGATTCCGACCAGGCCGACGACGACGTCGACACCGCCGTCCCGGCGTGGATACCCGACGGCCGCACGGAGAGTCGGCGGGCGTGGCTGGCGGCGGCGCGGGCCGATCCCGCTCGCGCCGGCGGCATCGCGCTGGCCGTCGTCGCCGTGCTGGCCGTTCTGATCACGGTCTTCACCCTCGTCCGCCAGCGTCCGGCGCCGGTCGCCGCCGCCGATCTGCCCGCGGTCCAGATGGTGTCCACCCCGCCGGCGACATCCTCGGCCGCCCCGGCAGCCCAGGGCGGACAATCGGTGGTCGTCAGCGTTGTCGGGCTGGTCCAGCAGCCCGGACTGGTGACCCTGGCGCCCGACGCCCGGGTCGCTGATGCCGTGTCGGCGGCGGGCGGGGTGCTGCGCGGCGCCGACACGGTGGGCCTCAATCTCGCCCGCCATCTCGCCGACGGCGAGCAAGTCGTGGTCGGCATCGCGACACCGGCGGGTCATCCGGTGGCATTGGGCAGTTCGGTCGGCGCTGCCCCGGCCCGCTCCGCACATCCCGACAGCCCGGCGAAACCCGTTGGGCCCGTTGACCTCAACACCGCATCGGTCGAGGACTTCGATACGCTGCCCGGCGTCGGCCCGGTCACCGCGGCAGCGATCGTGGCGTGGCGCACGGCCAACGGCCGCTTCACCAGCGTCGACCAACTCGGCGAGGTGGACGGCATCGGCCCGGCCCGGCTGGAGAAACTTCGGCCCCTGGTTCGGGTCGCATGACGCCGGAGGCGGCGGGGTGCGCACTGCCCTCGGAGGCGTCGGGGCGGGAAGTGTCGCCGGCGGCGTCGGGGCGGGCTCTGTCGCCGGACACGCCAGAACTCGACCTGCGCCTGGTGCCCGGTGCGCTGACGGCATGGGCGGTTACCGCCGCGGGCATCACCTGCGGCGGCGGGTTCTGGCTGGCCACACTCAGCGCTTTCGTCGCCCTCGGCTGGTGGGCGGGGGCCCGATGGGGCGGAGAGCGATGGCCGGTCCTGCGGACGGGCGCTGCCGCGGTCCTAGGTGCCGCGGTGGTGGGCGTCGGGTTCGGTGTGGCGGTCGGGCTGCGCAATGACGCCGCCGTCAACCACCTGCTCGCCCAGCGCGCCGGAACCACGGTGGGGGTGACCGTCACACCGGTGGAGACTCCGCACCGGGCCGGCCCGGGACGGGTGATGTTCCGCGCGGACCTGAGCCGTGTCGACGACCGCGAAAGCAGCGGAGCCGTCACGGTTTTCGCCGCCGGGATCGACTTCGCCGGGCTGGGACCGGGCCAACCGGCCCGGTTCCGGGCGCGGGTTTCCCGGCCGGCCCGCCGGGACCTCACGGTCGCTGTGCTCAGCCCCGTCGGGCGCCCGGTGTCGGGCCCGGCCCCCCGGCTGCAGCGCATGGCGCGGGCTATTCGCGATCGTTTCGCGGCCGCGGCCCGAGATGTGCTGCCGGTCGACCAGGCCGCGATCCTGCCGGCGCTGGCGCTCGGCGACACCTCGGCTGTTCCTGCCGCGACCGCCGCTGACTTCCGCGCGGCCGGTTTGACCCATCTGATGGCGGTTTCCGGGGCGAACGTCACGATCATCTGTGCGGCGGTGCTGCTCTCGGCACACCTAATCGGGCCCCGGCCGGCCGTCGCATTGGCAGCGCTGGCCCTGGCGGGGTTCGTCGTGGTGGTCCAGCCCAGCCCCAGTGTGCTGCGCGCGGCGGTCATGGCGGCGATCGGCTTGATGGCGGTGCTGTCCGGGCGGCGTCGGCAGGCCGTCCCGGTCCTGGCGGCCACCGTCCTGGCGCTGATACTCATCGCGCCGCAACTGTCCGTCGAACTGGGTTTCGCCTTGTCGGTGGCGGCGACTGCAGCGCTGGTGGTGATCGCGCCGGTGTGGTCACAGCGGTTGGCGGCCAGGGGGTGGCCCAAGCCGCTGTCCGACGCGCTGTGCGTCGCTCTCGCCGCGCAACTGGCTACCGCCCCGCTCATCGCGGCGATCTCCGGGACCTTCAGCCTGGTGTCGGTACTGGCGAATCTGCTTGCTGCGGTGGTTATTCCACCGATCACCGTATTCGGCACGTTGGCGGCCGCGCTCGGGTGCCTGTGGCCCCAGGCGGCCGGGTTCCTCATCCGGTTCACCGGGCCGGAGCTGTGGTGGCTGCTGCACGTCGCCCACGGGGCCGGCCGCATGCCGGGCGCGACGGTCGGGGTGCCGTCGGGCTGGGCCGGCCTACTGAGTGTGGGCGCCGCCGGCGTGGCTGCCGTGCTGATGTGGCGGTGGCGGTGGTTCCGGTTCGCTGCCGGTGGCGTGGGCTTGTGCGTCCTCGCATGGTCGGTGTCCGGGCTCGTCGGCGCCGCGTGACACCATCGGGGAGTGAGCATGCAGGGGCTGCATCTGGTTCTCGGTGATGAGGACCTGCTCGTCGAGCGGGCGGTCGGTGAGATTCTGCGTACCGCCCGTGCGGCCGCCGGCAACGACGATGTGCCGGTCGACCGGTTGCGGGCCGGGGAGGTCTCGACCAACGAGCTGGCCGAACTGCTCAGCCCGTCGTTGTTCGCCGACGAACGCGTGGTGGTCCTGGAGTCGGCCGCCGAAGCCGGTAAGGACGCCGTGTCCCTTATCGCCGCGGCGGCAGCCGACCTACCGGCGGGCACCGTTCTCGTCGTCCTGCACTCTGGGGGCGGCCGGGCCAAGGCGCTCGCCGGGCAGTTACGTGACCTCGGCGCGCAGGTGCATCAATGCGCCAAGATCGCCAAAGCCGCCGAACGCGCCGATTTCGTCCGCGCCGAATTCCGCGCCCGCAAGGTGAAGGTCGACGACGACACGGTATCCGCTCTGCTGGAAACCGTCGGATCGGATATCCGCGAGTTGGCGGCGTCGTGCTCCCAGTTGGTGGCCGACACCGGCGGCCGGGTGGATGCCGCCGCCGTCCGCCGCTACCACAGCGGTAATGCCGAGGTCACCGGCTTCGACATCGCCGACAAGGCGGTGCTCGGTGACGTTGCGGGGGCCGCGGAATCACTGCGCTGGGCGATGGCGCGCGGGGTGGCGCACGTCCTGCTCGCCGATGCCCTGGCCGAGGCGGTGCACGCCATCGCGCGGGTGGGTCCGCTCTCCGGGGACCCGTACCGTCTGGCCGGCGAGGTGGGCATGCCGCCGTGGCGGATCCAGAAAGCGCAGAAGCAAGCCCGGCGATGGTCTCGAGATCGGGTGGCGGAGGCGATCCGGCTGGTGGCCGCGCTCAACGCCGACGTGAAAGGCGCAGCAGCCGACGCCGACTACGCGCTGGAGAACACGGTGCGCAAGGTTGCCGAGCTTGCCGCTCGACGCTGATGGCTCGCGGCGACCCGTCGCCGACTGTCAGAGCTTGTTGAAGGCCTGGGCCAGCGCAGACTTCTTGTTGGCAGCCTGGTTCTTGTGAATGACGCCTTTGGTGGCGGCTTTGTCCAGCTTGCGGCTGGTGGCGGCCAGCAGCACGCCGGCCTTGTCCTTATCGCCCTCGCCGGCAGCGGCCCGGAAGGCGCGGATGGCGGTGTGCAGCGAAGACTTCACCGACTTGTTCCGCAGTCGGCGGCGCTCGTTGGTGAGATTGCGCTTCTTCTGCGACTTGATGTTGGCCACGCGTTTATATCCTTCACCCAAAGCTTGGTTGTCGTGGGCCGGGACCTGGATCTCCCGGAACGGTCAGCAAGAGACTCAGGCGGACCCGGCCCTCGCGGTGCCCTGCGACGATACCAGTACGGGCGGCTCAGTCCCAAAGTGAAGCCGCTCCGCCTGCGAAAACAGTCGAATTGATGCAACATATGACGCGTGACCCAACGCAGCTCACATACGGAGACAAGATCCGCCTCGCTGCAGGATGCCGTGTCGGACTCTCATCACATCTTCGGGGGCTACCGCGATCTGGGCCCGTACGGGGCCGCTTTCGACGAAATGTTCGACCGCAAGGGCGGCGTCCGTACCCCCTACAAGGGGATTTACTCCGAACTCGGACCTACCGGTCCCGACGAACTGGGTGCCCGCGCAGATGCGCTGGGGCGGGCCTTCATCGACCAGGGCATCACCTTTGCGCTGTCCGGCGAAGAGGAGCGGCCCTTCCCGCTGGATCTCGTGCCCCGGGTTATCTCGGCCGGCGAGTGGGCGAAGCTCGAAAGCGGCATCGCTCAGCGGGTCAGGGCGCTGGAGCGGTTCCTCGACGATATCTACGGCGACCAGAAGATCCTGCGCGACGGCGTCATCCCGCGCCGGCTGGTGACCTCCTGTGAGCACTTCCACCGCGAAGCCGTCGGCATCGACCCGCCCAACGGCGTGCGCATCCACGTCGCCGGCATCGACATCGTCCGTGATGCGCAGGGCACCTTCCGGGTGCTCGAAGACAATCTGCGCTCCCCATCGGGGGTCTCCTACGTCATGGAGAACCGCCGGGTGATGACGAGGGTGTTCCCGAACCTGTTCGGCACTCACCGGGTGCGCTCGGTCGACGACTACCCCTCGCATCTGCTGCGCGCTCTGCGCAACGCCGCGGCCACCAACGAGTCCGACCCCACGGTGGTGGTGCTCACCCCAGGACCGTTCAACTCCGCCTACTTCGAGCATTCGCTGCTCGCCCGGCAGATGGGTGTGGAACTTGTCGAGGGGCCGGACCTTTTCTGCCGCGACAACGTTGTGTACATGCGCACCACCGAGGGTGACCGCCAGGTCGATGTGATCTATCGGCGCATCGACGACGACTACCTCGATCCCATGCAGTTCCGCCCCGACTCGGTGCTTGGGGTGGCCGGCGTCGTCAATGCCGCGCGGGCCGGCAACGTGGTGATCTCCAGCGCGGTCGGCAACGGCGTCGGCGACGACAAGCTGGTCTACACCTACGTGCCTACGATCATCGAGTACTACCTCGGCGAGAAGCCGCTTCTCGCCAATGTCGACACCCTGCGCTGTTGGCTCGACGACGAGCGGGCCGAGGTACTCGATCGCATCCACGAACTGGTCATCAAGCCCGTCGAAGGATCCGGCGGTTACGGAATCGTGTTCGGCCCCTACTCCTCGGAGAAGGAACTGACGGCGGTGCGCCGAAAGATTCAGGCCGACCCGCGAGGCTGGATCGCCCAGCCGGTGGTGCAACTGTCCACGGTGCCCACCAAGATCGGCGATGCGCTGGCCCCGCGGCACGTCGATCTACGGCCGTTTGCGGTCAACGACGGTGAGAACGTCTGGGTGCTGCCCGGCGGACTGACCCGCGTGGCGTTGACGGAGGGTTCGCTGGTGGTCAACTCCAGCCAGGGTGGTGGATCCAAGGACACCTGGGTGCTGGCGTCGCGGACGTCGGCGGCGTCCCGGGAACTGGCTGCCGCGCAGGTTGTGCGCACTCTGCCCCGCGGCTCCCTCAGCTCCGAAATGCAACCGGTCCAACAACAGTCGATGGCAGGCGGCCTGCAACAGCAACAGCAACAGCAACAGCAACAGCAACAGCAGAGTGAGGTGAAGTGATGCTGGCACGCAACGCCGTAGCGCTCTACTGGATCGGCCGTTACGTCGAGCGGGCCGACGACACCGCCCGGATTCTCGACGTCACGGTCCACCAACTGCTGGAGGACTCCAGCGTCGACCCCGACCAAGCCTCACGAATCCTGTTGGAGGTCTTGGGAATCGAGCCGCCCAGGCATCGCCTGGACATGTGGGCGCTGACCGACCTGGTCGCGTTCAGCCGCGATCTGACCAGCGGCTGTTCGATCGTCGACGCGATCACTGCCGCCCGGGAGAACGCCCGATCGGCGCGCGAGGTGATCTCCGGAGACATGTGGGAGTGTCTGAACACCACCTACAACGCCCTCGGTGAGCGGGAGCGTGCGGCACGGCGTCTGGGACCGCACGAGTTCTTCACGTTCATCGAGGGGCGTGCCGCCATGTTCGCCGGTCTGTCCGATTCCACTCTGTCGCGCGACGACGGGTACCGCTTCCTCGTCCTCGGGCGGGCGCTGGAACGGGTCGACATGACGGTGCGATTGCTGTTGTCCCGGGTGGGTGACAGCGCTTCGTCGCCGACCTGGGTCAGCGTGCTGCGCGCTGCCGGCGCACACGACACCTACCTTCGAACGCACCGCGGCGTCCTGGACGCCAACCGGGTCGTCGAATTCATGTTGCTGGACCGGCAGTTTCCGCGGTCGGTGTTCTACTCGCTCAAACTCGCCGAACACAGCCTCGACGAATTGATGCGGGGCCTCAACGACGGGGCCGGCGCCGAGGCGCGCCGGGTGCTCGGCCGGGCCCGCAGTGAGCTCGAGTTCGTCCGGCCCGGGGCACTGCTCGATTCGCTGGAGATCCGGTTGGCGGGTCTGCAGACAACGTGCGTGGAGGTAGGAGAAGCGTTGGCGCTCAGATATTTCCGTCTCGCACCGTCGGTGGAATGGACAGATGCCGGCCGCTTCGGCGCGTTGTCGGTCGCCGACGGACTGGAGGGCGGGTCCTGATGTGGCGGATGCGGGTCGTCCACGCAACCGGGTACGCCTACAAGGGTCCGGTCATCTCGTCGTACAACGAGGCCCGTCTGACCCCGCGGTCGGACTCCCGGCAGAACGTCATCATCAACAGGGTCGAGACCGCACCGGCCACCCGATCCTATCGCTACGTGGACTACTGGGGAACCGCGGTCACCGCGTTCGACCTCCACGCCCCGCACACCGAACTGGAGGTCACCTCCTCGTCGGTGGTCGAAACCGAGAGGCCCGAACCGCACACCGGCGTTGTCAGCTGGGAGCACCTGCAGTCCTACGCCGTGCTGGACCGATACCACGAGGTGCTCATCCGCACCCCGTACACCCCGGCCGACAAGCGCACCGACCGGGTTGCCCGCCAGATCGCCAAGGGCTGCGATCCCCAGCAGGCCGTACTGGCTGCGGTCGACTGGGTCCGAAGCGAACTGCAGTACGTTCCCGGCAGCACCGGGGTGCACTCCTCGGGCCTGGACGCACTGCAGGAGGGCAAAGGAGTGTGCCAGGACTTCGCCCATCTGTCGCTTATTCTGCTGCGTTCCATGGGGATTCCGGCCCGCTACGTGTCGGGGTATCTACATCCCCAAGCTGATGCCGTCATCGGGGAGTCCGTCGAGGGCGAGAGCCACGCCTGGATCCAGGCGTGGACCGGGGGCTGGTGGAACTACGATCCCACCAACGACACCGAGATCAACGAGCAATACATCAGCGTCGGCTTCGGGCGCTGCTACTCGGATGTGACGCCGCTGAAGGGCATCTACCTGGGCCGCGGCTCCAGCGATCTCGATGTCGTCGTCGAAATGACCAGGCTCGCTTAAGGGTTTCCTCGCGAAGGCGTCAGCCCACCGAGACTCGCAGCAGGTCGTTGCCGAGTTCCACCCGGCCGGCGAACTCGGTTGCCGCCAGGGCTCGCCACTGATCCTCCTGCCCGGGCACCAGTGGCGGCACGTAGTGCGTCAGCACCAGGGTTTCCACCCCGGCGCGGGCGGCGGTTGCGGCTGCCTGCTCCACCGACGAGTGGTAGTCCAAGATGTCCAGGAGTCGCTGGGAGGGTGACCGCTCCACCATGTCCTTACGGATCGCGGTGTGCACCAGTGCGTTTGCGCCGCGGGCCAACTCGTCCAGCGTGGCGCAGGGCACCGTATCGCCGGCCAGCACCACCGACGCGCCGTCGTGCTCGATGCGAAAGGCGATGGTCGGCTCGACCGGACGGTGATCGGTCGGCGCGACAGAGATCGTCACCCCGCCGGGATTGATCCCCGAGTCGCTGCGCTCCTGCCCGCCGGGATTGATCCCCGAGTCGCTGCGCTCCTGCCCGCCGGGATTGATCCCCGAGTCGCTGCGCTCCTGCCCGCCGGGATTGATCCCCGAGTCGCTGCGCTCCTGCCCGCCGGGACTGATCCCCGAGTCCCACACCGTCCCCTCGGTGTACTCATGCACCTGAACCGAAGGCGGCTCGGTGATGTCGGCGTGGTGGGCGATCCGGTAGGAGATGTCGGGCGCCAGTGCCGCCAGGGTTGCGTCAACGACGGCTCTGGTGCCGGGCGGTCCGATGATCGTCAGCGGCGTGGGGACGAAGGTGGTCACCCAGCGGGTCGTGATGACGTCGGAAAGATCGGTGATGTGGTCGCTGTGCAGATGGGTCAGCAGCAGCGCGGTCAGGTTGGCGGCGCCGACCCCGGCCGCCGCTGCCCGCATGAGCACCCCGCGCCCGCAGTCGACCAGAAAAGCCTGCCCGCCGGCCGTCACCAAGGTTGACGGACCGGCCCGGTTCGGGTCGACCATCGGACTTCCAGTACCCAGAAGGGTGATCTCGATCATGGCGTCATTCCTACTCGCCTGTGGGTGATGAGGTTTGACTGACCCGTGTGACAGCTGCGAATCGGCTGCATGAATTAATTCTTAAGAATTAGCCAATCGGACGAATGGGTTGCGCCCCAGGGTGCATTCTTTACGCCAGCAGACCCTCAGAGGCGAAGGTCGGCAGTCGAGACGCGGAGACCTAGACCCAAGTGTCACAAGCAGACAGCGGCAAACCCCGGACGACGAGACGGGCGAATCCCGAAGGTTCGGAACCCGAGACGACGAATAGCCGCGGCGCAACATCGTCGTTAGCGGAGCAAATCACTGGCGAAGTTCTTGACGAGGCTGTTCTCCGTCTTGCCGAGGAGCGGCTGAGCGTCGAGAAGCGGGTCGTCGAGACCGGCCGGGTGCGAGTGCGCCGCACCACCACCGAGAAGGTCCAGAAGGTCAACGTTCCGCTGAGCAGCGACACCTACGAGGTCACGCGTGTGCCCATCGGCAAAGAGGTCAAGACAACCCCGGCCGTGCGCGAGACCCGAACCGAGATCATCATTCCGGTCGTCGAAGAGGTGCTCGTCGTCGAACGACGACTCGTCCTTCGAGAAGAACTCCACATCCGCAAGGTGCGTTCGGTCGAACGCCATACCGAGGAGTTCACTCTCCGGGTGCAGGAAGCCACCGTCGACCGGGTGGCGCCACAGAATTCAGACGCCGGCTCCCCTCGGTCCGCGCGCTCTGAACGACCGTCCACCACCGGACGGTCCGCCAAACAACCAGCCCAACCAAGGAAAAGAAGGAGCCAATAGTGAGTGCACATGAGGTCGTCGTGCTGTTCGACACGGTTGACGCCAGCCGTCGTGCCGAGAAGGCCCTCGAGGCCGCCGGTTTCGCCGACCCGGACGTGAACACCCTCGACGCCGCGGCCGTTGCGAAGAACGCGGGTAAGGCCAACAACGGTCCGGGTCTGTGGCGTCGGCTGTTCGGCCAGGAGGTCAAGCTGTACGAGGGCGCTGCGTACGACAAGGCTCTGGCCAAGGGTGGCGCCATCTTGACCGTCCGGATCAAGAATGACGCCGAGGCCGAGAAGGCCGAGGAGATCCTGGCCCAGCACAACCCGGTCGACCTGGAGGCTCGCGGTGCGGGGATCGTGGCCGAGCACAAGGCCCTCGGTGACGTCAAGGAATCGGTGCTGCGTCTGGCCGAGGAGCAGCTCGAGGTCGGCAAGCGCACCGTGGCCGCCGGCAAGACCCGGGTCCGTCGCTACGTGACCGAGCGTGAGGTGCAGGAGAAGGTCAACCTGACCGAGGTGCACGCCGAGGTGCTGCGCAAGGCCGTCGACCAGGAGGTCGGTGACGACTGGGACTGGAGCGACTCCACCATCGAGGTCATCGAGACCCGCGAGGAGGCCGTGGTCAGCAAGACCGCCCACGTCGCCGAGGAGATCCGTCTGCAGACCGAGGAGACCGAGCGCACCGAGACCATCACGGAGACGGTGCGCAAGCAGGAAGCCGAGATCGAGCACCTCGACGAAGACGGCAAGGTCATCAAGGATCACAAGTAACCCGTAGCTCGAAAACGGTGGCCGCCCCCACACGGGGGCGGCCACTGTCGTTCACGGGTCTATCGGTGCCAAAGGCTTCGCCGATCAGCGCCAGGAGTACTCGGTGCGCAGCCTCGTCGCGACCACCTCGAAGGTGATCCGGTCCACGATCGCGCCTTCCCGGCGGATGCTCTCCTCGGGCACGTCGAGCACCCGATCAAGCCGCACCCAGCTCGGCCGGCCCTCGTGGTCCCAGCTGCCCGAGCCGATGTGCACCCAGCGCGGGTCGTGGGTGTGATGGGCCTGGCTGGACAGCATCAGGCCCAGTAAGGTCTGCCGGTCGCGGCCCACCACCAGCACCGGACGGTCCTTGCCTCTGGTCGGGTCGTCCTCGTAGACCACCCAGGTCCAGACGATCTCGCCGGGGTCGGCCCGGCCGTCGAGATCGGGTGAGTAGACCACCCGGCGGGCCCGGTGCGCGGTCGGGACGCTGTCTCTGGTGACCGGGCGCCCGGCCTTGATGGCCTTGGGCGGCGGTGGCGGCATCGCTGTGGCCACCAGCGCTTCGATGCCCAGCCGGAGTCCCTGCTGAAGCCCGTTCTGGATGGTGCGCTGAACCGCCTGCTGCATCTCCGCGGGATGCTGCAACTGACGGATGACCTTCGGTGCCTCGTTGAACACGAGGTGCTCCGCGAACCGCTGGAACGTCCTCCACTGCGACGCCATTCTGATGAGCATAGGCGAGTCCACCCGGAGGATGCGCGCCGCGATTGTGTCCGGCCGGGCCGGGGTCGATAGGCTGGATGGGCCGGTACCCACCCGCTTACCAGGAGATTCCCATCAGCAGTTTCGCCGATAAGACGTTCACTGCGCCGGCGCGTATCCGCAACTTTTGCATCATTGCTCACATCGACCACGGCAAATCTACGCTTGCCGACCGGATGCTGCAGTTGACCGGCGTCGTCGACGCACGGTCGATGCGCGCGCAGTACCTCGACCGGATGGACATCGAGCGGGAGCGCGGGATCACGATCAAAGCGCAGAATGTCCGGCTGCCCTGGACAAGCGCAGTAGGTGGGGCGACGGAGGACTACGTCCTCCACCTCATCGACACCCCCGGGCACGTCGACTTCACCTATGAGGTGTCGCGCGCACTGGAGGCCTGCGAGGGTGCGGTGCTGCTGGTCGACGCGGCCCAGGGCATCGAGGCCCAGACACTGGCCAACCTCTACTTGGCACTCGACCGCGACCTGACCGTCATCCCGGTGCTCAACAAGATCGATCTGCCCGCCGCCGACCCGGAACGCTATGCCGGCGAACTGGCGCACATCATCGGGTGCGAGCCGGGCGATGTTCTGCGGGTGTCCGGCAAGACCGGTGAGGGCGTGGCCGCCCTGCTCGATGAGGTGGTGCGTCAGGTGCCGGCGCCCACCGGCGACGCCGACGCCCCGGCCCGGGCGATGATCTTCGACTCCGTCTACGACATCTACCGTGGCGTGGTCACCTACGTGCGGGTGGTCGACGGCAAGATCACCCCGCGCGAAAAGATCAAGATGATGTCCACCGGGGCCACCCACGAACTGCTCGAAGTGGGCATCGTCTCCCCGGAGCCCAAACCCTCCGTGGGCCTCGGCGTCGGCGAGGTGGGCTACCTCATCACCGGGGTGAAGGACGTGCGGCAGTCGAAGGTGGGCGACACCGTCACCAGCGCACGCCACGGCGCCACCGAGGCGCTGACCGGGTACCGCGAACCCAAGCCCATGGTCTATTCCGGTCTGTATCCCGTCGACGGGTCGGACTATCCAAATCTGCGCGAAGCGCTGGACAAGCTGCAACTCAACGATGCGGCACTCACATACGAACCCGAGACGTCGGTCGCGCTGGGTTTCGGCTTCCGCTGCGGCTTCCTCGGACTGCTGCACATGGAGATCACCCGGGAACGCCTGGAGCGTGAGTTCGACCTCGACCTGATCTCCACCGCGCCGAACGTGGTCTACCGCGTCGTCCAGGAAGACGGGGCGGAGAAGGTCGTCACCAACCCCTCGGACTGGCCGCCCGGCAAGATGCGCGAGATCTACGAGCCGGTGGTCAAGTGCACGGTCATCGCCCCGAGTGAGTTCATCGGCACGATCATGGAACTCTGCCAGTCCCGCCGCGGGGAACTCGGCGGTATGGACTACCTGTCGCCCGAACGCGTCGAGTTGCGCTACACCATGCCCCTGGGCGAGATCATCTTCGACTTCTTCGACTCGCTGAAGTCGCGCACCCGCGGCTACGCCAGCCTGGATTATGAGGAGGCCGGGGAGCAGGAGGCCGCGCTGGTCAAGGTCGACATTCTGCTCCAAGGCGAGGCCGTCGACGCGTTCAGCGCCATCGTGCACAAAGACTCCGCCCAGGCCTATGGCAACAAGATGACCGTCAAGCTCAAGGAACTCATCCCACGCCAGCAGTTCGAGGTTCCGATCCAGGCGGCGATCGGGTCGAAAATCATCGCCCGCGAGAACATCCGGGCGATCCGCAAGGACGTGCTCGCCAAGTGCTACGGCGGGGACATCACCCGTAAGCGCAAACTGCTGGAGAAGCAGAAAGAGGGCAAGAAGCGGATGAAGACCATCGGGCGGGTCGACGTTCCGCAGGAGGCCTTCGTCGCGGCGTTGTCGACCGACTCCGCCGGTGACAAGCCTGGCGACAAGAAGAAGTAGGGGCCATTACTCACGACTATCCGGTCGTTCGGGGGCTATGCGCACGAATTGCCGTTGTCGCGCTGAATGCTGCTCTGCTGGGGGCCTGTTCGGTCAGCGTCGACGGAACTGCGGAGCGACGGCCGTCGGCTCCGCTGAACCAGGTGTTGCCCACAGCCGATCAGGTTGCCGAGGCGGTAGGCAATCCGCTCGACCCGACCCGTCCGCCAGCTGTCGGCGCAATTGACCTGTTGCCCAACGGCATTCGGGACAGCAGCGATGTCGCGCCGCTGGACTGTCTGGGTGCGGCGACTCCGCTGATGCGAGTGGTGTACGAGAAGGGTGACGTGCGCGAGGTGGCGTTGCAGGACTTCGCCCGCTACGGCGAGGGCCTGACCGTGTCCAGCGTCCACGCCGGCGTGGTGCGCTTCGGCTCCAACGCCGAAGCCGCCCGGATGTTCGCCGCGTTCGCCGCCCAGTGGGCCGCGTGCGACGGCACCACGGTGCGGATCCGCGTCACCGGCACCTCCGATCTGAAGTGGAACGTCACCGACGTCCGGTCCGATGGCGCCGTCCTGTCCGGCACCGTGCTGACCGGCGAAAGCCGGGACCAGCCGGCGTTTCCCACCGAGCACGCGCTCGGGCTGGTCGACGCCTGCATCGTCGAGACCGACGTCGCCGTCACCGACATGCTCCCGGGCCGTCGGGTCGCCACCACCCGCTCGGTGGACCTGGTCCAGCAGATGATGGACAACTCCCGACACGCCGGCTGAGGTCAGCCCGGGGTCCTTCCGGTCTGATGAACGGATGACTCCAAGTATTCCCGGTAGCAGATCACTTGGCGAAGACCGGCAATGTCAGACTCCTGCTATTTTTTCCGATTAACCAGTGGCATCACTTCGGGATATCCTGTGCGCAGATAGGGGTGCTCACAAACTGGCATTGGGGACTTTCCCGATCCGCCATCCCCTTTCTCCAGCGAAGGGGATGAAGGTGTACCGGTGGTGATTGCGTCTTCGCGTCAGGTGGAATTTAGCGATTGCAACAAGTTCAACCGCAGTGAGCTCTACCCTTTGCGCTCCGCTCGACCGAGCGCGAGCGACGGATATGTCTGGAATTGGGCGCACAACGCCATCCTTGCCGGCAGAAGTCAGGTTCGGCGGCCGCGGACTGAGAAGGGTTTGGGCCGGATGGTTGCTACCCATCCGGGGAGGGTTCGCGTTGTTGGGAGCCGGTTTTCGGCCGGCCCCCTACTCCGGGGAGACGATTCCGGGGAACTGCTCATCGACATGACGGCGATCGCCGGGGTGCTCGATGTCGCGGATGACACCGTCACTTTCGCGGGGGGCACCCAGCTTTCGGTTGTTTTCGACTCGCTGACCCGCATGGGGCGGATGCTCGATTGCTCACCGGGAGTGATAGCGACGCAGACCATCGCCGGGGCAATCTCCACCGGCACCCACGGGCAGGGCATGAACCACGCCTCTCTGGCCGACGTGGTCGTTGCGATCCGCCTGGTGCTCGCTGACGGCAGCGTACGGACGGTCGAACGGGACGAGGCGATATTCCCCGCCGTCCAGGTCGCTCTGGGTTCCCTCGGTGTGATTACTGCGGTGACGTTGCGAACGGTCGCTATCCGCATCTTCACCTGTTACAAGGACGCGGTAAGCGCGGACAGCCTCGAGTCCGATCTCCTGCAGTGGAACGATTCGTTTGAACTCAGCAAGGCCTGGTGGTTCGTTGACGACAACGTTGTCCACGTGTGGAACGCACACGAGGCGCTGCCCGATCACGCGGACCGGTACCGCAGAGCGGGGGGTCACGTGATCGAGCACGCGGCCGGCGACAGCAGCCTTAACGGCACGATCGACGGGGTGCTGGCGAGGATGCGCCGTGACACTCTGGTCGTCGGCGACACGGGCGAACAATTCCGGACGGTTACGCGGTTCAAAGACTTCACCGATGTCACCGCGGACATCAATCAGGTGTTCTGCCGGGGAATCGCGGTTCCGCAAATCAATGTGGAGATAGCTGTCCCTCTGGACCGGGCCGGCGCGGCAATTCGCAAGTTCAGAGACTGGTACGCCGCAGAACAGTTCCATCTGCACTATCCGATCATCCTGCGGTGCACCGGCGCCTCATCCGCGTGGCTGAGCCCGGCCTACCAAAACCGCACGTGTTTTTTCGGATTTGTCGTCTACTACGCCGACGATGGCACCCTTTCCCCAGAAGGTCTGGACTTCATCGAGAAAGCGGAGAAATTGCTCGCTGCTGAAGGCGGCCGCCCGCACTGGGGCAAGTACTTCAACTCGGATTTGTACAGCTGGGGCCAGCTCTATCCCCAGTGGTCGCAGTTTTGCGCTCTGCGCGACGAACTGGATCCGGCGGGCAAGTTCTCCAACGAGCACACCCGCGGTCTTTTCGGAATCTCGCTTCGAAACCTCTGACTGCGGAGTGCCGATCAGCCGGGTGCGTTGGCCGGCTGGAAGACGCCGGTGCCGTCGCCCTGCTCCTCGGCCCGGATGACGTGAACAACCGCGTTGATCAACGCCAGGTGGGTGAACGCCTGCGGGAAGTTGCCCAGATGACGGCCGGTGCTGGGCTCGATCTCCTCGGCGTAGAGATGCAGCGGGCTGGCGAAGGACAGCAGCCGCTCGCACAGGTGCCGCGCCCGGCTGACTTCGCCGATCTCCACCAGCGCCGACACCAGCCAGAACGAGCAGATCGTGAAGCTGCCCTCCTCGCCGGACAGTCCGTCGTCGGTTTCCTCGGTCCGGTAGCGCAACACCAGGCCGTCGTCGGTGAGTTCGTCGGCGATGGCCAGCACGGTCGCCCGAACCCGCGGATCGTCCGGGGGCAGGAAACGCAGCAACGGAACCAGCAGCAGTGAGGCGTCCAGGGCGCCGTCGCCGTAGCGCTGGGTAAACACACCGCGGCTATCCACCCCGTGGGCCAGCACGTCGGCCTTGATCTCGTCGGCGATCACCCGCCACTGCTCGGCGTAGCTCTTGGCGCCCTGCAACTCGGCGAGTTTGGCGCCGCGGTCAAGCGCCACCCAGCACATCACCTTCGACGACGTGAAATGCTGCGGCTCGCCGCGCACCTCCCAGATGCCGCGATCCGGCTCGCGCCAGTGCTTGATCGCCTCCTCGACCTGTTCCTTGAGCACCGGCCACAGCGCGTCGGAGATGTTCTCCCGCGACTTGCAGTGCAGATACACCGAATCCAGCATGGTGCCCCAGATGTCATGCTGGCGTTGGTTATACGCGCCATTGCCGATGCGGACCGGCCGGGCGCCGTCGTAGCCGGACAGGTGGTCGAGTTCGTCCTCGATGAGTTCCCGTTCGCCGCCGACCGCGTACATCACCTGCAACGGTTGGCGCTCACCGTTATTCGCGCCGGAGACATCGGCGATGAAGGCGAAGAAGTCGTCGGCCTCGCGATCCAGGCCGAGAGTGTACAAACCCCACAGCGCGAATGTGGAGTCGCGCACCCAGGCGTAGCGGTAGTCCCAATTCCGTTCGCCCTGAGGCGTTTCCGGCAGTGAGGTGGTGCTGGCCGCCAGCAGCGCCCCGGTGGGGGAGTAGGTCAGGCCCTTGAGAGTGAGCGCGCTGCGCTGCAGATAGGCGCGCCACGGATGGTCCGGGAAATGGCCGACGTTGATCCACTGCCGCCACGCCTCGCTGGTCTGCCACATCTTCTCGGCGGCTTCCTCGAAGGTCTGCGGCGCCGGGTGCTTGGACCACGACAGCGCTACGAAAACCTTGTCGCCCTCCTTGAGTCGGGTTCGGGCCCGCGCCTCCCGGCCTTCCAGGCCGATCCGCAGATTGGTGGTCAGCCGCAGTGTCGGGTGGGCGTCGGCGTCGGTACGGGCCCGGGCGATCGCTTCGCCGTAGGCGTTCGCCGAGTACTCCCACACGGCGTTGATGCGTCCGTAGTCGAAGGACGGTTCGCAGTTCATGACGACCTCGACGGTGCCGCTGACACACCGCACCGTGCGCAGCAGGATGTGCTCGGCGTCCCAGTCCATCGGCGTGCGGCGGTGGGTGCGGGAGCGGGCGTCGAGGTCGTGCCACGGGCCCATCACCAGCGCGTCGCGCACGATCACCCAGCCGGTGGGTGTTTGCCACGTGGTCTCCATGATCAGGCTGCCCGGCAGGTAGCGACGGGCCGCCGGCACGGTCACCCCGTACGGGCCCAGCCGGAAGTGCCCGGCCCCGCGGTCCAGGATCGCGCCGAACACACTGGGCGAATCGGGGCGCGGCACGCACATCCATTCCACCGACCCGGCTGCCGAGATCAGGCAGGTGTTCTCGCAGTCGGACAGGAACGCGTAATCGGCGATCGGCGGGAACGGGCTGCGCCGGGGCATTCCGGGGATGTCCGCATGCGGTTGGGTGACGTTGAGCGGGATGGCACGGCCGTCCTCGCCCCGGTTGTCTTCAGCGGTTGCGACGTGCAGAACCATCTGGTCATGATGGCTGCTGAGGCCGTCGCCGTCCACGGATCGGGCCAGGAAAGCACCCGCGCAACAGGATAGACATAGGGTGATCACGTGTCGGGTTTCCTGAGTTGGTGGGACGGCTTCGAGCTGTGGTTGTCGGGGCGGGGCTTCGTGCTGCAGACGCTCATCGTCATGCCGGTGGTGCTGGCTCTGGCCTACGGCATCGCGCTCACCCTGGACACCGTCCTCGGCTCCGGCATCCGGGTGTTCCGCCGGCTGCGCGGCGATTCGGCAGAACCCAGGTGACCGGCATGCCGCGCTCACGAGTGACGTTGGCACTGGTAGCGCTGCTCGTCCTCGTCGTGGTGGTCTGGCTGATCAACCGCTGACGCACGCCTGGGCCGGGGCTCTGTTACGCTGCCGACCATGCAATCGGTGACCGGTTTGTGCTGCGCCCTCTTGGCGCGTGCCGCGGTCGTCGATGTCGCCTGTTGTCGCTAACAGTCTCCTGCCCGTCCAGAGCTGTTGGCGGTCATGGCGTTTCGCCATCGATCCCCCTCGTTTGCGTGGACGGGTTGCCCTCCCCGGATTCCGCAACGAGAAAGGTTATGCCTGTGTTTTCCAGTTTTTCGTCTTCTAGCTCCTCCAGGTTCTCCCCGCTCAACTCGTCGCTGCGCCGCTGGCGCACCGTCGCGGCGATCACCGCCACCGCCTCCGTGCTCGCTGCTTGCGGCGGCGGTTCCAGTGACGTGGCGGGCGGTGGCGGCGATACCAAGGCCGATACCACGCTGACCCTGGTGGCCTACGCCGTGCCCGAGCCGGGCTGGAGCAAGATCATCCCGGCCTTCGCTGACACCCCCGAGGGCAAGGGAGTCGCGGTCACCACCTCCTACGGGGCCTCCGGTGATCAGTCCCGCGCCGTGGTGGACGGCAAGCCGGCCGACATCGTCAACTTCTCCGTCGAGCCCGACGTCACCCGGCTGGTCAAGGCCGGCAAGGTCTCGCCGGAGTGGAACAGCGACGTCACCAAGGGCATCCCGTTCGGTTCGGTGGTGACCTTGGTGGTGCGCAAGGGCAACCCCAAGAACATCAAGGACTGGGACGACCTGCTGCAACCCGGTGTCGAGGTGGTCACGCCCAGCCCACTGAGTTCTGGTTCGGCCAAGTGGAACCTGTTGGCGCCCTACGCGTCCAAGAGCGACGGCGGCAAGGATCAGCAGGCCGGCCTGGACTATGTCACCCAGCTGGTCTCCGACCATGTCAAGACCCGTCCGGGATCCGGTCGCGAGGCCACCGACCTCTTCCTGCAGGGCACCGGCGACGTTCTGATCAGCTATGAGAACGAGGCGATCAACGTTGAAAGGAAGGGCGCGGAAAAGGGAGAAGTGGCGGTCGAGCACGTCAACCCGCCGCAGACCTTCAAGATCGAGAATCCGGTGGCCGTCGTAAGCACCAGCACGCATCTCGACAAGGCCGCTGCGCTGAAGAACTTCCTGTTCACCCAGCAGGGCCAGAAGATCTGGGCCCAGGCCGGGTTCCGTCCGGTGGATCCGGCTGTCGCGGCCGACTTCGCCAAGGACTTCCCGGCTCCGCAGAAGCTGTGGACTATCGCCGACCTCGGTGGGTGGGGTTCGGTGGATCCGGCCCTGTTCGACAAGGAGAATGGAGCCATCACCACCATCTACAAGAAGGCCACCGGATGACGGCAGCCGCCGAGGCTGACACCCGCCGGCCCGAGTCGCCCGCCGACTCGGGCCGTTCGGTTGTCGCACGCAGGAGGCCGGGGTCCACTCCGGCGCTGGTCGGCGCGGCCTCGATCTGGCTGAGCGTCATCGTCCTGCTGCCCCTGGCCGCCATCGTCTGGCAGTCCGGCAAGGGGGGCTGGCCGGCGTTCGTGAATGCGGTCACGTCGACGGCTGCGCTGAACTCCTTTCGCGTGACGCTGACGGTGGCCTTGGCAGTGACGGTGATCAACGCCGTCTTCGGCCTACTGGTGGCCTGGGTGCTCGCCCGCGACCAATTCCCCGGAAAGCGGTTGATCGACGCGGTGATCGACCTGCCGTTCGCGTTGCCCACCATCGTGGCCAGCCTGGTGATGCTGGCGCTCTACGGGCCCAACAGCCCGGTGGAACTCCATCTGCAGCACACCAAATGGGGCATCGGGGTGGCGTTGCTGTTCGTCACCTTGCCGTTCGTCGTTCGAACGGTCCAGCCGGTGTTGCTCGAACTCGACCGCGAGGCCGAGGAGGCCGCCGCATCGCTGGGGGCCGCCAACCACGTCATCTTCACCCGGGTGGTCCTCCCGGCGCTGTTGCCCGCCCTGCTCACCGGTGCCGGACTGGCGTTCTCCCGGGCCATCGGCGAATTCGGCTCCGTCGTCCTCATCGGCGGCGCGGTTCCCGGTGAGACCGAGGTGTCCTCGCAGTGGATACGCACCCTCATCGAGAACGACGACCGGACCGGTGCGGCGGCCATTTCCATTGTGTTGCTGGCTGTTTCATTCCTGGTGCTATTCATCCTGCGGACGGTCGGATCCCGGGCCGCCCGGCGTGAGGAGCGCGCGGCGTGATCCTCTCCCCGTTGGCACGCTTCGTCGCGCGCTACCTCGCCCTGGCCTATGTGCTGATCCTGGTTGTCGTTCCGGTCGGTCTGATCCTCGTGCGCACCTTCGAGCCGGGGGCGGGAGCCTTCTTCGCCTCGATCACGACCCCGGCCGCCATCTCGGCCCTGCAGTTGTCGCTGCTGGTGGTCGCCATCGTGGTGCCGCTCAACGTGATCTTCGGGGTCCCGACCGCATTGTTGCTCGCGCGCAAGCGTTTTCGCGGCAAGGGTGTGCTGCAGGCGATCATCGACCTGCCGTTCGCGGTATCGCCGGTGGTCGTTGGTGTGGCGTTGATCCTGCTGTGGGGCAGCGCCGGGATTCTCGGATTCGCCGAGAACAGCCTGGGTTTCAAGATCATTTTCGGATTGCCCGGCATCGTCCTGGCCAGCATCTTCGTCACCGTGCCGTTCGTCATCCGCGAGGTCGAACCGGTGCTGCACGAACTGGGCACCGAGCAGGAGGAGGCCGCCGCGACCCTCGGCGCCACCTGGTGGCAGACCTTCTGGCGGATCACCCTGCCGTCGATCCGATGGGGTCTGACCTACGGGATCGTGTTGACCGTCGCCCGGACCCTGGGGGAGTACGGCGCGGTCCTCATGGTGTCGTCGAACCTGCCCGGCACGTCGCAGACCCTGACCCTGCTGGTCTCCGACCGCTACAACCGTGGTTCGGAGTACGGCGCCTACGCCATCTCGACGCTGCTGATGATGGTGGCCGTGCTGGTCCTGGTGGCCCAGACGGTTCTTGAGGCCCGGCGCGGAAAGGCGCGATCGTGAGTAGTGGCTCAAGCGACGGAGGAGCCGACCATGACGCCGGAGGCGTCGGAGGAGTCGCCCATGACGCCGGAGGCGTCGGAGGAGTCGCCCATGACGCCGGAGGCGACGGAGGAGCCGACCATGACGCCGGAGGCGACGGAGGAGCCGACCATGAGTAACGCCATCGTCGTCAGCGGGGCCAACAAGCGCTACGCCGGCTTCACCGCCCTGGACAACGTCGACTTCGTGGTGCCGTCCGGGTCGCTCACCGCTCTGCTGGGGCCCAGCGGTTCGGGCAAGTCCACCCTGCTGCGTGCTATCGCCGGCCTCGACCACCCGGACAGCGGCACCGTCGTGATCAACGGCCGCGACGTGACCAACGTGCCGCCGCAACGCCGGGGAATCGGCTTCGTATTCCAGCATTACGCGGCCTTCAAGCACCTGACGGTGCGCGACAACGTGGCGTTCGGCCTGACGATCCGCAAGCTGCGCAAGGCCGACATCGACGCGAAGGTCGACCACCTGCTTGAGGTGGTGGGCCTGTCCGGGTTCCAGACCCGATATCCCAACCAGCTCTCCGGCGGTCAGCGGCAGCGGATGGCGCTCGCCCGCGCCCTGGCAGTCGATCCCGAGGTGCTGCTGCTCGACGAACCGTTCGGCGCCCTCGACGCCAAAGTCCGCGAGGATCTGAGGGCCTGGTTGCGCCGGCTGCACGACGAGGTCCACGTCACCACGGTGCTGGTCACCCACGACCAGTCCGAGGCGCTCGACGTCGCCGACCGGATCGCCGTCCTCAACAAGGGCCGCATCGAACAGGTCGGCTCACCCACCGAGGTTTACGACAGTCCGGCCAACCCGTTCGTGATGTCCTTCCTCGGCACGGTTTCGACGCTGAACGGAATCCTGGTGCGCCCCCACGACATTCGCGTGGGGCGCACCCCGCAGATGGCGATCGCCGCCGGTGATGGCACCGCTGAGAGCACCGGGGTCATCCGCGCGACGATCGACCGGGTCGTCTACCTGGGCTTCGAGGTCCGCGTCGAAATGACCAGCGCCACCAACGGTGCACCGTTCATCGCTCAGATCACCCGCGGCGACGCCGAGGCGCTGGCTCTGCGGGACGGCGACACCGTCTACGTGCGGGCCACCAGGATTCCGCCAATCGCCGGGGCCCATCAGCAGACCCGCATAGACTGACGCCGATGGTCAAAATCACCGCGGCTTCGTTCGCCATCCTCGTCGCGGTAGCGGCGACGGTTACTGTGGGTTGTACGCGCACCATCGATCCTGGTGAAGGTGCGAGATCGCACGCGAATAGCGGATCGTCGGCGACACCATCGAAACCTGAGGAGAAGACTGTGACGAGTGGAGCTGGTGGTAACGGCGGTAACGGCGGCCATGGCGGTGCCGGTGGAGCCGGCGGTGCTGGTGGAGCCGGCGGTTCGGGCGGTGCTGGCGGAGCCGGCGGTGCCGGAGGAGCCGGTGGTCAGGGCGGCGCGCCGGGTGCCGGCGGTGCTCCGGGTGCCGGCGGTGCTCCCGGTGCGGGTGGCGCGCCGGGTGCCGGCGGTGCTCCGGGTGCGGACGGTGCTCCGGGCGCCCCTGGCGCCCCGGGTGCTCCCGGCGCTCCGGGTGCCCCCGGCACGAGCACCCCGCCGAACGGCTGACGCTTAACCAACTAGCAGGGCCGATCCCCGACCGGGTTTTCACCCGGTCCGGGATCGGCCCTCCTGCTATGCCGGTCAGTTTTTATTGACCGCCGGTGGCCGGGACGGGGACCGGCGTCGTCATCGGCACCGTGAACGTGGTGCCTGAACTTCCGGTGGTCGGCAGTGGTGTGCCCGCCGGCGGCGGGGTCGGGGTTGCGGCCGGTGCGGGGGTCCCGCCCGCCGGAGCGGTGCCGGCAGCCGGCGAGGTGCTCGCCTGCGGGGTGGGGGCGGCGGATGCCGCGCTAGTAGGCGCCGGCGTCGTCGGCGCGGGGGTCGCCGTGGTCGATCCCGGTGTCGCAGGGGTGCCCACGCTTCCCGTTGAAGGCTGCGGAGTGCCCGCACTGCCGGCGGTGGCGGGTGCCGGGGTGCCCGCAGCAGCCGGCGCAGGGGTGCCGGAGCTGCCGGCCGGCGCGGGTGCGACGGGCGCAGCCGGAGCAGGGGCCCCGGCTCCCGGGACGGTCACTGGTGACCGTGTGGCCTGCATCGGTGGGACATAGCCGCTCGTCCCACCGTAGTTGGCGGGTGCAGGTCCGTTGACCGGCGGCGGCTGAACCCAGACCGCCAAGTCCTGGCCGTCACGGGTGTAGGTGACGCTGTCCGGCGCAGCACCGGTGACGTCGAAATACAGCTTGCCCGTGGCAGATTCGCCGACCGGCAGCGGAGACGGGTTGATCCCGAGCGGGGTGGGGACGTTCCACATGACCGGATACGCCTGACCGTCGGGAGTGCGTGCGGCGAAGCCCGGCACGACCGGGATACCACCCGCTACCGGGGTGGCGGTGGCGGTGGCCTCCCACAACGAACCCGCCGGGGCGGCGGCGATCTGGTCGGCGCTGGGTTGCAGGCCCGTCACCGTCCACTGCTGGCCGCCGACATCGGCCTGAGTGCCCAAATCGGTCGGCGGGACGGCGTCGTCGGCAACCGCGTGCGGCGCCCAGGCGCACGCGGCGGCCCCGGCGGCGGCGAACAACGCGAACCGGACGGCGCTCGTGCTCGTCGTCTTCTTCCTCATGTTCCTGCTCCCCTTTGATCGATCACCGGTCGGGGGACTGGTGAATCCTGTTGCGAGGCAAGGTACCAGTTAAGAGTGGCTTCCCCACCACGCAAAGATCTGCTCAAGCGTTGGAGCGTTGTTCGTCGAGCTCGCGGCGCTGAGCAGCAACTTGTCGTCGGTCGTCCAGGCTACCAACTGTTCGGTGTCTTTCGTGGCGCAGAACACCGTTCCGGCGACTTGATCAGGCGTGGCGTTATGTCGCCACGCCCCTGGCGACATGATGTTGCCCGGACAGATCACCGTTGCGGATTCAGCCACAAGGTTGTTGAAGGCCCGCTGGAGGGAGTCTGCGCTGGGCATCAGCGAATACCGCGCTGCTGTCGGCCCACCGGGATCGCGATTGGGCGCACAGGTGAAGGTGGCCCGCGCCCCGTCGGTCGGATCTGCGGGGAAGCAGGCATCGGGCGGGTAGCCCGCCGGGAGCAGGCCGCGCAGGGCGGTTTCGGCCGCCGGGTCCCGGGCCGCGGGTGGCGACGATGTCGTCGTTGACTTCTTCGTCGTGGTCGTCGTTGTCGTTGTCGTGGCGGACGGCTCGGCGGCCGGGCCGGGACTCTCGTTGTCGCGGTTGGTCAGCCAGATCACCGCGCCCGCTACGAGCGCCGTCGCCCCGAGGGCCGCGGCACCCACCATCAGCGGCCTTCGGCTGGCCCGGCCGGCCACGGGTGCCGGCCCGGGAATCTGACCGGGATCCGGCGGTTCGACGTCGGGGTCGGGATGCCACGACGGCGTCCGCGCCGGTGCCGGCCGGGACTCCCGGCGGACCGGCGCAGGGGGAGGTGGCGGCGCCGGCCGGGAAGGTGGTGGCGGCGGTGGTGGCGGTGGCGGGGGTGTCGGTGTCGGCAGAGACGGCGGTGGGGTCGGCAGAGACGGCGGTGGGGTCGGCAGAGACGGCGGTGGCGTCGGCGAAGGTGTCGGCGTCGGCAGAGGCGACGGGGCAGCCGACGCCGGTGTCCTGGCTGAGGGAGTGTGCTGCCGCGGCAGGATCGCGGTCAGTGCGGCGGCGAATTCCTCGCCGGTTTGGTAGCGCGCGTCGGGATTCTTGGCCATCGCCGTCGCGACGACGGCGTTCAGCGCGGGAGGCAGCTTTGGTTTGACGTCGGTGACTTTCGGCGCCGGGTCCTGTAGGTGCTGCTGGACGGCGGTCGCCGGATCTTCGGCAGCGGGGAACGGGGTGCGGCCGGTCAGCAATCGGTACAGGCTGCCCCCCAGCGAGTAGAGGTCGGCCCGGCCGTCCACCGTCCCTCCGTTGAGAACCTCCGGGGCGGCGTAGGTGAGGGCGGACATCAGCGCGGCCGTGTCGTGGTACTCCACCGGCAGGGCGTTGCCGAAGCTGCTCAGTACGACGTACTCGTCGGGGTCGTCGGTGGAAAGCAGAAAGTTCGCCGGCCGGACGTCGCGGTGGACCAGGCCGCGCCGATGGGCATCGTCGAGGGCCCGGGCGATCTCGGACACAATCAGGACGGCTTTGGCCGGGGTCATCGATCCCTGACGCAGCGCGGTCTCGGCGTCGATGCCCGCGACATACTGCGTCGCGATCCACGGCATCCCGTCGCCGGTGATCCCGTGGCCGTAAACGGTGGTGATACTCGGGTGCGTCACGGCCGCCGCGGCATCGGCCTCCCGGGTGAATCGCTCGCGAAAGCCCGGATTGTCGAACAGATCGGCGTGGATGATCGTCAGCGCCGCGTCACCGGTCAGGTCTGGATGGCGGACCAGATAGGTGGTGCCCTTGCGTCCGGTCCCGATTATGCGGTCGACCCGGTACCCGGCGACCTCCGCCCCTTTCGTCAGCACCCCAACACGATAGCCAAGAGATGGCCGGAGGCATGGCCATCACAGCTAAGCCTGTGAGAAATCCGGCGCCCGCGTATTGACCGGGAAGATGGCTGACCCCGCAGGCAAAGCCACCGCTGCGCCCGACGACGCGGGCATGCAGCAGCAACGCAGCGTTCGGCTACGCGACGCGACAAGCCCCGAGTGCTCGGTCCACGCGGTCGAGCACGGTGGCAGCCAGCAGGGGATGAGCGCCCAGTGGCTCGGCCACCGCAACGTCGGCGGCGGCGGCAACGGCGGCGACCCGGTCGGTGATCCGACCCGGCGCAATGAACCAGGGCGCCAACGCAATTCGGTCGACGCCGGCGCGGCGCAGCTCGTCGATGGCCTCGGACACCGAGGGCTGCGTGGTGGCGAAAGCCACCCGGATGCCGGCCCACGCGGTGTTCCTCGCCAGGGCCGGTCCCAGGGTGGCGGTGGCAGCGTTGGCACTGGCATGAGACGAACCGACGGCGGTGATCACCACACCGGTATCGCGGTGATGCGACTCGACGCCGATCTCGGCAAGACGGCGGCGCAGCAACTCCACCAGTCGTCCGTCCTCACCCAGGGTGTCGGTCTGCAGCACATCTCCGCGCCGGCCCGCGGCCGATTCGTCCACGATCGATGGGATGTCCACCCGGGCGTGGTAGGCGCTGGCCAGCAGCAGAGGGGTCACGACCGCGGGGCCGCGCAGGTCGGCCAGCACGTCGCTCAGGTTCGGCGTGCTCTTCTCGCAAAAGGCGACCCGGACATCGACACCGGGCCGCTGCCGGCGGATCTGCTCGGCAACCCCGTGGGTGACCTCTGCGGACCGGGGATCGGCGCTTCCGTGGGCGGTGAGGATCACCGGGACCGTGTGGGAGGCCAGCGTCATGAGGCGTGCAGCCCGCACTCGGTCTTGGCCAGGCCCTGCCAGCGGCCGCTGCGCGGATCGGTGCCCTCGACCGGCTTGGCGGTGCACGGCTCGCAGCCGATCGACGGATATCCCTCTTCGACAAGGGGATTCACCAGCACGCCGTGGGCGTTGATATAGGCCTGCAGATCTTCGTCGGTCCATGCGGCCAGCGGATTGACCTTCACCAGCCCGAAGGCTTCGTCGAAGCTGATGAGCGGGGCGTCGGCCCTGGTCGGCGATTCGACCCGCCGGATCCCGGTGACCCACGCCGAATAGCCACTCAGGGCCCGCCGCAACGGCACCACTTTGCGCAACCGGCAGCACTCGCCCGGATCGCGGGCGAACAGGTTCTCACCCAGCAGCCGATCCTGTTCGCTCACAGTGTGTTCCGGCGTCACATTGACCACGGTGACGTCGTAGACCTGCTCGACCGCGTCGCGGGTTCCGATGGTCTCGGCAAAGTGGTAACCGGTGTCGAGGAACAGCACGTCCACTCCGGGGCGGATCGCTGCGGCCAGGTGGATCAGCGCTGCGTCCTGCATATTCGAGGCCACGACGTAGCGGCCGGCGAAGTGGCGATCGGTCCACGCCATCAGGTCCTCGGCGGTCGCTCCTTCGAGTTCGGCGGCACCCCGGGTGGCCAAGTCCCGCAACTCATCCTGGGTCAGTCCGCTCATCGGGCCTACTGCGCTCATCGCAGGGCCTCCTCCTCGGCGCGGACCGCCCACTGGGCGAACCGCTCGCCGGGCTCGCGCTGGGCGACGAAGTTGCGCACCACCCGCTCGATGTAGTCGCCCAGTTCGTCGCTGGTGACCTTGTGCTGCCGCAGCTTCCGGCCAAAGTCGCTGTCCAGGCCCAGGCTTCCGCCGAGGTGTACCTGGAACCCCTCGACCGGGCCGTCCCCGTCGTCGACCATCTGTCCCTTGAAGCCGATATCGGCCACCTGGATGCGCGCGCACGAGTTGGGGCACCCGTTGAGGTGGACGCTCACCGGCACGTCGAGTTGGGCGTTGAGGTCGGCCAGCCGCTTCTCCAGGTCCGGCACCAGCGACTGCGCACGCACCCGGGTCTCGGCGAAGGAGAGCTTGCAGAATTCGATTCCGGTGCAGGCCATCAGGTTTCGCCGCCACAGCGACGGCTTCGATGACAGGCCGAGTGCTTCCAGGCCGGCAACGAGTTCGTCGACCTTGTCGTCGGGCACGTCGAGAACCACGAGCTTCTGGTGCGGGGTGAACCGGATCCGGTCCGAGCCGGCCTGCTCGGCCAGATCGGCGACCGCGGTAAGAATGGTTCCGGATACCCGGCCGGCGATCGCGGCGACGCCGACGGCGTTGAGCCCGTTGCGGATTCGCTGCACACCGACATGGTCGATCGGACGAACGACCGGCTCGGGCGCCGGGCCGTCGATTAACGGTCGCTTCAGATACTCGGTTTCGAGAATGTCGCGGAATTTTTCCGCGCCCCAGTCCTTGACGAGGAACTTCAACCGGGCCTTGGCGCGCAGCCGGCGGTAGCCGTAGTCCCGGAACAGGCTGACGACCGCCTCCCACACGTCGGGCACCTCGTCGAGGGGCACCCACGCGCCGAGGCGCTGGCCCAGCATCGGGTTGGTGGACAGGCCGCCGCCGACCCACAGATCCAGACCGGGGCCGTGCTCGGGATGGTTCACCCCGACGAAGGCGACGTCGTTGATCTCGTGGACGACATCCTGAAGGCCGCTGATCGCGGTCTTGAACTTGCGCGGCAGATTGGCGTACTCCGGCTTGCCGACGTAGCGGCGCACGATCTCCTCGACGGCCGGGGTGGCGTCGAGCACTTCGTCGAGGGACTCGCCGGCCAGCGGCGAGCCCAGCACCACTCGGGGGCAGTCGCCGCACGCCTCGGTGGTCTGCAGGCCCACCTCTTCCAGGCGGCGCCAGATCTCCGGCATGTCCTCGATCCGGATCCAGTGGTACTGGATGTTCTGCCGATCGGAGATGTCGGCGGTGTCCCTGGCGAACTCAGTCGAAATCGTCCCCAGGGTGCGCAGCGCCGCCGCCGTCAGCGCGCCGCCGTCACTACGCACCCGCAGCATGAAGTACGGGGCCTCGATCAGATCGACGTTCTCCTCGCCGGTGAAGGTGCCGTCGTAGCCCTCCTTGCGCTGGGTGTAGAGACCCCACCAGCGCATCCGGCCGCGCAGGTCGGTCTTGTCGATGCTCTCGAAACCCTGCTTGGCGTAAATGGTCTCGATCCGCTCGCGAACGTTGAGCGCGGGGTCTTCCTTCTTGAAGACCTCATTGGGATTCAGCGGATCGGTGCTGCCCAGGGCCCACTGGCCTTCGTCGCGGGTCTTGGCCGGCCGGTCGGCACGGGTCGGCTGTGTCATCGGACTGCGCTCCTCGATATGGGGGAGCCGGCGTTCGGACGAATGAGTCGCCGGATCCCGTCCGGCGAAGCAATCCGGCGGCCAGCTGGTCTGGGTTGGGCGGACTACGGCGTCAGGGGAGACAACAACTGCTGCCGACGCGCTTGAAGTCGACATGCCGACGCGTCACGAGCGCAACGGTGCGCAGAGCCCCCGGCGCGACAGTGAGCAGGGGCGATGGGCGGGTGGACATGGGGTTCAGTGTGCCATGTTCGGGTCAGGTTGCCCTAACCGCGTGCCGTATTCGCGACGGCTAATCCGGAACTCGGGGGGGATACCATTTGCAGGCAATGAGCTCATGGTTGTCTGTCGGCGATTCCTCCGCTGACCACACGCCTCGCGCCTCCGTCCCGCGCTTCGATCTTGGGGAAGGGCCCGAAATGTCCCTCCTTGGTCAGTTGGTGCGCCGGATCGCGCAGGATCCCTCGGCGCCGGCCATCGACGACGGCCTGCGCCGGCTCACCCGAGCCGATGTTCTCGGGGAGATCGCCGCGCTGGCGGCGGCGATTAGGGAGCGGGTGCCCGCCGGCGCGCCGGTCGGCGTGCGGCTGCCTGATCGCGCCGAAGCACCCATCGCCTGGCTGGCTTGTCTGGCGGCCGGTTCCCCGGCGGTTCTCCTCGATCACGCCGACGCGCCGGAGCGGTTCGCCGCCATCGCGGGCAGCAGCCGGCTGGCCGCGGTGATCTCGGACCTGCCCGCTCCCGGGTACGACGTCATCGCGCCGTTCGGTCACCCGGCTGCGCCCTTCGATCCCGTCGATGTGGCGCCGGGTGCGCCCGCCTTCGTGGTCTGGACGTCGGGCAGCACCGGCCGCCCCAAGGGGATCGTCCATAGCCAGCGCAGCGTGCTCTTCCGCGCCGGACTGCTGATCAACACCGGTCGTCTTGGCTCCGACGATCGTTATCTGTCGCTGAATGCGCCGGCCAGCATGGGAGCTTTGCTCAACGCTGTCGCGGCCCAACTGTCCGGGGCCTGCCTGCACCGGGTCGACATCGGCAGGGAAGGGCTCACGGGTGTCCTCGACCGGGTGGAGCGCTGTGAGATCACCGCCGTCATCGGTGTTCCCGCGCTCTATCGTGCCCTGTGCCGGGTCGACGGTGCCGCCACACAACTCAGGTCGCTTCGTCTGGTCTCCAGCAACGGTGATGCACTGCTGTCCGCTGATCTGCGGCTACTACGAGCGGTGCTCCCGGCTTCCTGCGAGGTCCAAATGATCTACGGCGCCACCGAGACCCAGGCTGCCATGCGTGTCGTCCCCGCCGGGGAAGAACCGGAGACCGCGCAGGTGCCCGCGGGCGCGCCGCTAACGGGCGTCGAGTGGGCGATCCTCGACGACGACGGGATTCCCGTCCCGCACGGAGGGGTGGGTGAACTGTGGATTCGCAGCCGCTACACCGCAATTGGCGAGTGGGACGACGGGCTTTGCGTCCCGGACCGGCTGTGCCCGGACGGCCCGGACGGGTTTCGGCGCTACGCGATGGGCGATCTGGTCCGAATGAACGGCGCCGGCGAGTTCGTGGTCGTAGGGCGTAAGGATCGGCAGCTGAAGGTCGATGGCTACCGGGTCGAGCCGGTCGAGATCGAAGCCGCGCTGCGCGCTGAGCCCGATGTGGTCGACGCGGCCGTGCTCGCCCTGCCGCACGGATCCGATTGGCGCCTTGCGGCTTTCGTCGCCGCCGAGAACGGCACGTCGGCAGGACTGGCCGGGCGGCTCCGCGCGGTGCTCGCCACCCGGCTTCCTGCCGCCATGCGACCGCGGAGAATCCACGTGCTGGATCGCCTTCCTCTGCTGCCGGGAAACAAGATCGACGTCGAGGCACTGCGCCTGATCGACGCCGGAACTCGTCGATGACGACGCTGCGGCACCGCTCGCTGCTCGAACGCCGGTTGGCCGGTGACGCGTCGACGACGGCGCCCGTGCTGTTCTGGAAGCACCATCCGGTTGTCGATCAGGACGGCCCGGCACTGTGCCGGGCCGCGTTGGATTTTCAGGCGCGATTCGATTGCGACCTGCTCAAAATCAGCCCGGCGGCGACCTACCAGCTCCCGGACTACGGCCTGGGCGACGAGTGGCGCGGAGACCCGATCGGCCGTCGCGAGGTCACCCGCACGGTGATCGACCATACCGAGGATTGGCTGCGGCTTCCCCGCCTCGCCCCGGATCGCGGTTTCGTCGCACGCTTCGGCGAGTGTGTGCGCATGGTTCGCGCCGATACGCCCTCCGATGTGCCGGTGATCATCACGGTGTTCGACCCGATGTTCCAGGCAGTGACCCTGGCCGGAGAGCCGTTGATCCACAAGCACTTCCGCGAGGCGCCCGAGGCGGTCGAGGCCGGCCTCCGACGCCTCACCGAGAACACCGTGGACCTGATCGGTCACCTGATCGGTCTTGGGGCCGACGGCATTTTCCTTGCCGCTCAACACGCCATCGGCAGTGTCTTCCCGGAGTCGATCTTCGAAAAATACGCTATGCCAGGGATTTTCGGCTGTCTGGAGGCGATGGCCGGTGCGCCGTTCAACATGGTGCACGTACATGGAGCGGGCATCCACGACCGGCTTTTCACCCGGCTTCGCGGATGCGCCATCCACTACGACATGTGGGCCGATAACCCGTCGCCGCAACGATTCCTGGCGGCGGGGTGTGCGGTGGCAACCGGTCCGTCGCCGTCGCTGCTTGCTTCCGACGCCCCGGACGCCGACGTGACAGCGGCGTGCGAGGCCCTGCTGGCGGCCGGCACCCGCACAATCCTGTCCCCGGGGTGCTCGGTCCCGCTGGCGGTGGGGGCTGACCGGCTGCGGCTGATCTCCGACAGTGCCCAGCGCAGGTACGCATGACTGCCGGCGACGAAGCTGTCCGATCGATGTGCGCTCTGCTCGGTGAGGTTCTCGACGTCACCGACGTTGCGGACGATGAGGACTTCTTCGAACTGGGCGGCACCTCCCTGAAAGCCGCGGTGCTGGTCGCCCAGATCGAGCGCCGGTTCGGTGTACGCCTGACCGTCCCAGACCTCTACGCGGCGGGGACAGGACAGGCGTTGGCCGCGCTCCTGGCTCACCGCCGGTCACCCGAGGATGAGATGCCGGTGTTCCTCATTCACTGGTACCCGGCCGACCTGGCCCGGGAAATCCGCCGTCGCCGTCCCGCTGTGGTGTTGTCTTACGGCCTGGCCGATAGCGGCGAGGGCTGGCCACCCCCGGTCGGGATCGAAGCTCTCGCAGCGCACTATGTGGCGCAGTTGCGTCGAATCCGCCCGGCTGGTCCCTATCACCTGGCCGGGTATTCCCTCGGTGGAATCATCGCCTGGGAAATGGCGCGCCAACTCGGCGAGTCGGGCGGTGAGATGGGCGTGTTATGCGTCATCGACGCGCATCCTCCCGAGGTACGTGGGCGGCCGATGGATAAGCGTTCAGTAATCAAACAATTCGCTGCCACGCCACCCCGCGTTCTGATTCAGAAGACCGGGAGCCGAGCAATTCACGCAGTAACCAAAGTGTCGCGGGTTCGCCGGGTGCGCCAGATACTTTGGGCGAGAGGAGATCACGGCGGACGGCTGGAGTTGATCGACCATCGCCTGGAGGAGTACCGCATGCGGCCATTCGGCGGGCGACTGCTGCTGATCGAGGGTTCCCGGCCGACTCACCACAACGTCCGCTATCAAGCTCCGCCGCCCATCGCTGCGGCCTACGCCGATCTCGGGCTTGTCACCGGTCCCCATCGCCGGGTTGAGATCGATGCCGATCACTTCGCCGTGATCAGGGGCGCACCGGCCCGGCAGATCGCCGACGCCATCGAAAGCTCCATCGAAAGCGATTCCGCCGCACCATGAGCAACGACCCGAGCACTGCCGGCCCGGCGACGCTCCCTGAACTCGCCCTGGCCCCCGGGACCGCGTTCGGCATCTACGTCCACGTGCCGTTCTGCGCAACCCGGTGCGGCTATTGCGATTTCAACACCTACACCGCCGCCGAACTGGGCGGCGCCACCGTCGACGGCTGGCTGGCGGCACTGCGCTCCGAGCTCGCGCTGGCGGCCGCCACCGTGGGACCGGTGCCGGTGGACACCGTCTTCGTCGGCGGTGGCACGCCGTCGCTGCTCGGCGCCGCCCGGCTCGCCGAAGTACTCGGCGCCGTCCGGGACTGTTTCGCTCTGGCCCCGGACGCCGAGGTCACCACCGAGGCCAATCCGGAGTCGACGTCGCCGGCGTTCTTCGATGCCATCCGGTCGGCGGGCTACACCAGGGTGTCGCTCGGGATGCAGTCGGCCTCGCCGCGCGTGCTGGCGGTACTGGATCGCACACACTCGCCGGGCCGTGCGGTGGCGGCGGCCCGCGAAGCACTCGCCGCCGGTTTCGATCACGTCAACCTCGACCTGATCTATGGCACGCCCGGGGAGACCGATGACGACCTGCTCGCCTCGGTGGACGCCGCGGTGACGGCCGGCGTCGACCATGTCTCGGCGTATGCGCTGGTCGTCGAGGACGGCACCGCGATGGCCCGGCGGGTGCGCCGCGGAGAGATCGACTCCACCGACGACGACGTGCTGGCGCGGCGCTACCAGTTGATCGACGCGCGGCTGTCGGCAGCCGGCTTGCAGTGGTACGAGGTGTCGAATTGGAGCCGTGCCGGCGCGGCGTGCCGGCACAACGAGGGCTACTGGAACGGCGGGCAGTGGTGGGGCGCCGGGCCGGGGGCGCATGGCTATGTCGGCGACGTGCGTTGGTGGAACGTCAAGCATCCCCGGGCATACGCCGAAGTGCTTGCCGAAGGACGTTCGCCGGCAGCGGGTTTCGAACGGCTCGAGGCTCGCGAGCGGCACATCGAGGACGTGCTGCTCGGGATCAGGCTGCGTCGCGGGCTGGCGCTGGCCGTGCTCACCGACTCCGAACGTCTGCGTGTCCAGCGCTTCCTCGACGCGCGCCTGCTCATCGCAGCCGGTGAGCGGGTGGTGCTCAGCGACCGCGGCCGGCTGCTGGCCGACGCTGTGGTGCGCGACCTGCTGGACTGAGGCACGCATGAAGCGCCGTCCCCGCCTGCCAAGCCCGGTTGCACTCGCCGGGCTTGGCTGCTAATCCTCCTGTTCGGAACCCGTAAAATGGTCGCAAACCGCAGGAGGTGCGTTGATGGGAAGTGCCGACGATCGTCGTTTCGAGGTGCTGCGGGCCATCGTCGCCGACTTCGTCGCCACCAAGGAGCCGATCGGCTCCAAGGCTCTGGTCGAGCGTCACCACCTCGGCGTTTCCAGCGCGACGGTCCGCAACGACATGGCGGTACTGGAGGCCGAGGGCTACATCACCCAGCCGCACACCAGCTCGGGGCGGGTGCCCACCGAGAAGGGCTACCGGGAGTTCGTCAACCGGATTCACGACGTCAAGCCGCTGTCGTCCCCGGAGCGCCGCGCCATCCTGACCTTCCTGGAGTCCGGTGTCGACCTCGACGACGTGCTGCGCCGTGCTGTGCGGCTGCTGGCGCAGCTGACCCGGCAGGTCGCGGTCGTGCAGTATCCGACCCTGTCGTCGTCGACGGTGCGCCACCTCGAGGTGGTGGCGCTGACCCCGGCCCGGCTGCTGATGGTGGTCATCACCGACTCCGGCCGGGTCGACCAGCGCATCGTCGAGCTCGGCGACACCATCGACGAGCACCAGCTGGCCCAGCTGCGTGACGTTCTCGGACAGGCGCTGGAGGGTAAGAAGCTCGTGGCGGCGTCGGTCGCGGTGGCCGACCTGGCCAGCCGTCTCACCAGCGGTTCCGGAAAGGGCGGCCAGGGCGGCACCTTCGGCGACGCTGTCGGCCGGTCGGCCACGGTGTTGCTGGAGTCCCTGGTCGAGCACACCGAGGAACGGCTGCTGATGGGTGGCACCGCCAACCTCACCCGCAACACCGCCGACTTCGGCGGATCGCTGCGGTCGGTCCTGGAGGCACTTGAGGAGCAGGTCGTCGTTCTGCGTTTGCTGGCCGCGCAACAGGAGGCCGGTAAGGTCACGGTGCGCATCGGTCACGAGACCGAGGCCGAGCAGATGGTCGGCACCTCGCTGGTGACGACGACGTACGGCAGTGCAGGGACGGTCTACGGCGGCATGGGTGTGGTTGGCCCCACCCGGATGGACTACCCGGGGACGATGGCCAACGTCGCCGCGGTTGCGACGTACATCGGTGAAGTTCTGGGCAACCGCGCCGGCTAGTTCGGCGAAGACGAATTTGCAGACGAAATGAGGACAGGCGTGGCACGCGACTATTACGGGCTGCTCGGCGTCAGCAGGAACGCCAGCGACGCCGACATCAAACGCGCCTACCGCAAGCTCGCCCGGGAACTGCATCCCGACGTCAACCCAGACGAGGGCGAGCGGTTCAAGGAGATCAGCGCCGCCTACGAGGTGCTGTCCGATCCGGAGAAGCGGCGCATCGTCGACCTCGGCGGCGATCCACTGTCGTCGGGCGGGGGCGGCGGCGGTTTCACCGGCTTCGGTGGCCTCGGCGACGTCTTCGAGGCGTTCTTCGGCGGGGGCGGCGGCTCGCGCGGTCCGATCGGCCGGGTGCGTCCCGGGTCGGACTCACTACTGCGGATGCGGTTGACGCTGGAAGACAGCGCCACCGGCGTCACCAAGCAGGTCACCGTCGACACCGCGGTGTTGTGCGATCTGTGCCAGGGCCGCGGCACCCACGCCAACACGACCCCGGTCACCTGCGATATCTGCGGGGGCCGCGGCGAGGTGCAGAGCGTCCAGCGCTCGCTGCTCGGCCAGATCATGACGTCGAGGCCGTGCCCGACCTGCGCCGGTGTCGGTGAGGTGATACCCAACCCATGCCAGCGCTGCAACGGCGACGGCCGGGTGCGCGCCCGCCGCGAGATCAGCGTCAAAATCCCGCCCGGGGTCGCCGACGGAATGCGGATCCGGCTCGCCGCGCAGGGCGAGGTCGGCCCGGGTGGCGGTCCAGCCGGTGATCTCTACGTCGAGGTGCACGAACAGGCGCACGACTTCTTCGTCCGCGACGGGGATGATCTGCACTGCACGATCACGCTCCCGATGGCCGACGCCGCACTGGGCACGCCGTTGAGTTTCAACGGCATCCTGGGCGACGCCACCCAGATCTCCGCCGTCGCCGGCACCCAGCCCGGCGCGGTGATCACCCTGCGCGGCCAGGGGATGCCCCGGTTGCGCTCCGAGGTGCGCGGCGATCTGCACGCGCATGTCGAGGTGACGGTGCCGACCAAGCTCGACGCCCGCACCCGCGAACTGTTGACCGAGATGAAGAGCCGCAGCACCGAGCGGGCCGGCATCAAGTCCACCCGCACCAGCACCGATCAGCCCGGTGGCGGCGGCCTGTTCAGCCGACTGCGCGAATCCTTTACGGGCCGCTGACCTCGTCATGGCGGCCACGCTCTTCTACGCCGATGCCGTCCCGGCCGTCGGCGGCACCGCCGTCGTGGAGGGTGACGAAGGGTTTCACGCCGCCACCGTCCGCCGGATCCGGCCGGGGGAGGCCCTGGTCATCTCCGATGGCGCCGGCGTGCTCGCCGATTGCGTGGTTGAAACCGCGGAGAAACGTGCTTTGACTGCGCGGGTGACCTCCCGCCGCAACGCAGTCCGTCCCGCACCGCAGGTGACCGTGGCCCAGGCCATCCCCAAGTCGGAACGCGCCGAACTGGCCGTCGAACTGGCCACCGAGGCCGGCGCCGACGGCTTCCTGGCCTGGCAGGCCGACCGATGCGTCGCCCGGTGGGACGGCGACCGCGCGGACAAGGGTCTGCGCCGGTGGCGCGCCGTTGCGCGCTCGGCGGCCCGCCAGTCGCGCCGGGCGTGGATTCCCGGTGTCGAAGGACCGCTGTCCTCCGCCGAGCTGTCCCGACTGGTGGGCGAGCAGGTCGCCGCCGGCGGCCTTGTCCTGGCTCTGCATGAGTCGGCAGATCGGGCCCTCGCCGATTTTCCGGTGGCCCAGGCACTCTCGATCATGCTCATCGTGGGGCCGGAGGGCGGCATCAGCGACGGCGAACTCGACGAGTTCTCCGCCGCGGGCGCCGAAGCGGTGCGCCTGGGCCCCACCGTGCTGCGCACGTCCACTGCCGCGGCCGTCGCACTGGGGGCATTGGGTGTTCTGACTGCTCGGTGGTCGATCGATCGGTAGAATCGGCACTCAGAAAAGGCGCCATCACCACAGAAAGCAGGCATCGAACTGACGCCACGCGATGCGAGCACCGCCGCGCAGGTACGCAGCAGCATGACCGTCCCGCCCGACCTTGTCATGGGCCTGCTGGGTTCTGCTGACCAGAACCTGCGTGCGCTGGAGGCAGGACTGGCGGCCGAGGTCCATGTTCGCGGCAACGCCGTCAACCTGTCCGGCTCGGCGGCCGAGGTGGCGCTGGCCGAACGGGTGATATCCGAACTCATCGCCATCGTGGCCGGCGGTCAGGCGCTGTCGCCGGACACCGTCCGGCGCAGCGTCGCCATGGTGGTAGGGGAGGACGGTGAGGGATACGCCTCTCCCGCCGAGGTGCTGACGCTGGACATCCTGTCCCGGCGCGGCAAGACCATCCGGCCCAAGACGCTGAACCAGAAGCGCTACGTCGACGCCATCGACACCAACACGGTCGTGTTCGGCATCGGACCGGCCGGCACCGGCAAGACCTATCTGGCGATGGCCAAAGCCGTTCAGGCCCTGCAGACCAAGCAGGTCAGCCGGATCATCCTGACTCGCCCCGCGGTGGAAGCTGGTGAGCGCCTTGGGTTTCTGCCCGGCACGCTGAGCGAGAAGATCGACCCCTACCTTCGTCCGCTCTACGACGCGCTGCACGACATGATGGCCCCCGAGGCCATCCCGAAGCTGATGGCCGCCGGCGTGATCGAGGTGGCGCCGCTGGCGTATATGCGTGGACGGACACTCAACGACTCCTTCATCATTCTCGACGAAGCGCAGAACACCACCGCCGAGCAGATGAAGATGTTCCTGACCCGGCTCGGCTTCGGCTCGAAAATCGTTGTCACCGGCGACATTACGCAGGTCGACCTGCCCGGCGGTTCCCGCTCCGGCCTGCGCGCGGCAGTGGACATCCTGCACGGGATCGACGACATCCACTTCGCCGAACTGACCAGCGCCGACGTGGTGCGCCACCGCCTGGTCGCCGACATCGTCGACGCGTACGCCCGGGCGGCTGACGATGCCGGTCTGCCCAACCGTGCACATCGCCGGTCGTCGCAGCGTTCGGCCGGCCGTCCATGACGATCGAAGTCTCCAACGAGTCCGGTGTCGACGTCTCCGAAGAGGAACTGATCAGCGTCGCGCGTTTCGTCATCCGCAAGATGGACGTCAATCCCGCCGCGGAGTTGTCCATGGTTTTGCTCGACACCAACGCGATGGCCGACCTGCACATGCGCTGGATGGACCTGCCCGGCCCGACCGACGTCATGAGTTTCCCGATGGACGAACTCGAGCCCGGCGGCCGGCCCGACGCCCCCGATCCGGGGCCGTCGATGCTCGGCGACATCGTGTTGTGTCCGCAGTTCGCGGCCGGCCAGGCCGCGGCCGCCGGGCACAGCCTCGGTCAGGAACTGGCGTTGCTCACCGTGCATGGGGTACTGCACCTGCTGGGCTACGACCACGCCGAGCCCGACGAGGAGAAGGAGATGTTCGCCCTGCAGCGCCAGCTTCTCGAGGAGTGGGTGGCCGAGCAGGTCGATGCCTACCACAAGGACCGCCAGGCCGAGCGGGACCGTCGGCTGCTCGACAAGTCCCGGAACTTCGAGCATTGACCGGCCGGGAACGTTGAACGGCCGGGAACGTTGAACGGCCGGGAACGTTGAACGGCATAGCGCCGCTGACGGGTGCGCTCGCGCTGATCCTGCTGGGTGGGTTGTTCTCGGCCATCGACGCAGCCATCAGCACGGTGTCGACGGCCCGAGTCGAGGAGCTGGTGCGTGACGAGCGTCCCGGCTCGCTGCGACTCAGCCGGATCCTGGCCGAACGGCCTCGCTACATCAATCTTGTTGTGCTGCTGCGTATTGCGTGCGAAGCCACCGCGACGGTGCTGATGGTGGCCTACCTCTACGACCGATTCGGCTACAAGTGGGCGCTGGTCGGCGCAGCGGCGATCATGACCGTCGCGAGTTTCGTCGCGATCGGTGTGGGCCCCCGAACAGTGGGCCGCCAGCACGCCTACCCCATCGCCTTGGTGTCTGCTCTTCCGCTGCAGGCGATTTCGGTCCTGCTCGCCCCGATCAGCCGGTTGCTGATCCTGCTCGGCAATGCCCTGACTCCGGGACGCGGATTCCGCAACGGCCCGTTCGCGTCCGAGATCGAGTTGCGCGAGGTCGTCGATCTGGCTCAGCAGCGCGGCGTGGTGGCCGCCGACGAGCGCAAGATGATCCAGTCCGTCTTTGAACTCGGCGACACCCCGGCCCGCGAGGTCATGGTGCCCCGCACGGAGATGGTGTGGATCGAAAGCGACAAGACGGCCGCCCAGGCGACGTCGCTGGCGATTCGCAGTGGGCATTCCCGGATGCCGGTGGTCGGCGAGGACGTCGACGATATCGTCGGTGTCGTCTACCTCAAAGACCTTGTGCGGCGGACGTATTACTCCGTTGCGGCGGCCCGTGACATCACCGTCGTAGAGGTGATGCGTCCGGCGGTGTTCATTCCCGATTCCAAGCCGCTCGACGATCTGCTCAAGGAGATGCAGCTCGACCGGGTGCATATGGCCCTGTTGGTGGACGAATACGGTGCGACGGCCGGTCTCATCACCATCGAGGACGTGCTGGAGGAGATCGTCGGCGAGATCGCCGACGAGTACGACACCGACGAGGTGGCGCCGGTGGAAGAATTGGGCGACAAGATCTTCCGGGTGTCTGCGCGACTGCCGATCGAGGACGTCGGTGAGCTGTACGACATCGAACTGGACGACGATCTCGATGTCGATACGGTCGGCGGGTTGCTGGCCCTGCAACTCGGCCGGGTGCCGCTGCCCGGCGCCGAGGTGGTCTGGAACGGGCTACGGTTGCGAGCCGAGGGCGGCTCGGATCACCGGGGCCGGGTCCGGGTGGGCACCGTCCTCGTCAAGCCGATTCAGGATGGTGAAAGTGACTGAGTTCCGCTCCGGATTCGTCTGCCTGATCGGCCGGCCCAACACCGGCAAGTCCACGTTGACCAACGCCCTGGTGGGCAGCAAGGTGGCGATCACCTCCAGCCGGCCGCAGACCACCCGTCACACCATCCGCGGGATCGTGCACCGCGACGACTTCCAGATCGTGCTCGTCGACACTCCCGGCCTGCACCGGCCGCGAACCCTGCTCGGCAAGCGGCTCAACGACCTGGTCCGCGAGACCTATTCCGATGTCGACGTGATCGGGTTGTGCATCCCCGCCGACGAGGAGATCGGGCCGGGGGACCGCTGGATCTACGAGCAGATCCGCGAGGGTGCGGCGCGGACCACGCTGATCGTGATCGTCACCAAGATCGACAAAGTGGCCCGCGATCGGGTCGCGGCGCAGTTGATCTCGGTCAACGAACTCGTCGGCGAACACGCCGCGGCCATCGTTCCGGTGTCGGCCACCACCGGCGAGCAGGTCGACGTGCTCATCGGCGTGCTGGTCGATCAGATGTCCCCGGGGCCGGCCTATTACCCGGACGGCGAACTGACCGACGAGCCCGAAGAGACTCTGATGGCCGAGCTGATCCGGGAAGCCGCACTGGAGGGGGTGCGCGACGAGTTGCCGCACTCGCTGGCCGTGGTGATCGACGAGGTAAGCCGGCGGGAGGACCGCTCGGCTGAGCAGGGAGACCTCATCGATGTGCACGCCATCCTCTACGTCGAGCGTGACAGCCAGAAGGGCATCGTCATCGGCCACCGGGGAGCCCGGCTCAAGGAGGTCGGCACCACGGCCCGGCGCCAGATCGAGAAGCTGCTGGGCACCAAGGTCTATCTCGACCTGCGGGTCAAGGTCGCCAAGAACTGGCAGCAGGATCCCAAACAGCTGGGTCGGCTCGGTTTCTAATGACCTCGCCCGGTACCGCTGCGAGTCGGCCGAGAGTCACGCCGTCGGTACGGCTGGGCGTTCTGCTTCTTCTGGGCTATCTCGCGGTTTTTTTCGCCACCTGGACGATCAACGGAGTTGATTACACCCGGATCGGCGAAAGCGTCGAGACGACCAAGCTCTGGTACGCACTTCCCACCCTGTTCGGATGCGTATTCCTGGTGGGTGCGATCACCGTCCTCGGGTGGTGGCGGATCGTCCTGTTCGATCACGTGAAGTCCGGCCCCGGGTGGGTGTGGGTCCTCCCCGTCGTGATGGGCGTCGTCATCCTCATCAACTTCCTGGGCATTCCCGCTGCCGGGCTGTCGCCCGATCTGCTCCTGTGGTCGTTGCTGGGCGCGATCGGAGTGGGGTTCGGCGAAGAGGTGGCGACCCGGGGAAGCATGATCGTGGGGCTGCGAAGCAGGTTCACCGAAGGCAAGGTCTGGCTGTTCAGCACAGTGGTGTTTTCGGCGCTGCACGTGCCGAACGTCGCGTTCGGGCTGCCGATGTCTGCGGTGCCCGTCCAGGTGGCATTGACGTTCATCATCGGCAGCGGCTTCTACGCCATCCGGCGGGTATCCGGAACCTTGGTTCTGCCGATCGTTCTGCACGGGCTCTGGGACAGTGCGCTGTTCTTGAACGTCACCACCGGAGGCGTGCCGTCGAATCTTCAGTTCCTGGTGTATCCGGTGGCGATGGTGTGTGCCGCTGCTGTGCTGGTGAAGAACTGGAAGATCCGGCTACCGGCGCGTGCCGGCGACGATGTCGATCCCCGGTGACAGACTGGTCCGATGCGGCTGTATCGGGATCGGGCGGTCGTGCTGCGCCAGCACAAGCTCGGCGAAGCCGACCGCATCGTCACCATGCTGACCCATGACCACGGCCTGGTCCGCGCCGTCGCCAAGGGGGTTCGCCGGACCCGAAGCAAGTTCGGCTCCCGGCTGGAGCCGTTCGCCCACATCGACGTCCAGTTGTATCCCGGACGCAACCTCGACATCGTCACCCAGGTGGTGTCGATCGACGCCTTCGCCACCGACATCGTCTGCGACTACGGCCGCTACACCTGCGCGTGTGCGGTGCTGGAGACCGCCGAGCGGCTGGCCGGTGAGGAGCACGCCCCGGCTCCCGCGCTGCAACGGCTGACCGTGGGTGCGCTGCGTGCGGTCGCCGACGGCACCCGTCCCCGTGAGCTGGTGCTCGATGCCTACCTGCTGAGGGCCATGGGCATCGCCGGCTGGGCGCCGTCGCTGACTGAGTGCGCCCGCTGCGCGGCGCCCGGCCCGCACCGCGCTTTCCACATCGCCGCCGGTGGGAGCGTGTGCATGCATTGCCGGCCGTCGGGTTCGGCCACCCCGCCGCAGGGCGTCCTGGATCTGATGGCGGCGCTCTACGAGGGGGATTGGATCCTCGCCGAAGGTTCCTCCGCGGCGCACCGGACCCAGGCCAGCGGACTGGTGGCTGCGCACTTGCAGTGGCATCTGGAACGTCAGCTCCGGACCCTGCCGCTGGTCGAGCGCGGACACTCCCAGCCCGCTGGCCATTCCGTAGCGAACGTCAGGCAGGATGTCCTCCATGGCGATGGACCGGGTGGCCAGCTCCTGGCGGGGGGGTGAGCGCAGGCGGAGGGAACAGTTTCCGCAACTGCCCCCCGCGCCCGCCGACTACCCGATCTTCCCCGACACGTCCACCTGGCCGGTGGTGTTCCCGCACTTGCCCGCGCCGCCCGGTGGAGGCCCGCGCCGGCCTCCGCAACACCCTTCAAAGGCCGCTCCGCCCGCGATCCCGGCCGATCAGTTGCCCAAGCACGTCGCGGTCGTCATGGACGGCAACGGCCGCTGGGCCACCCAGCGTGGGCTGAGCCGCACCGAGGGCCACAAGATGGGTGAGGCGGTCCTGATCGACGTCACCTGCGGGGCAATCGAACTCGGGATCAAGCACTTGTCGGTGTACGCGTTTTCCACCGAGAACTGGCGGCGCAGCGCCGACGAAGTGCGCTTCCTCATGGGGTTCAACCGAGAAGTGGTCCGCCGCCGGCGGGAGAACCTCGACATCATGGGCGTGAAGATGCGCTGGGTGGGATCGCGGGCCCGGATGTGGCGCAGCGTCATGAAGGAGTTCGAGATCGCCGAGGCGATGACCGAGGCCAACGACGTGATCACCGTCAACTACTGCGTGAACTACGGCGGGCGCGCCGAACTTGTCGAGGCGATGCGCAGCATCGCCCGCGAAGCCGCGGCCGGGCGCATCGACCCCGAACGCATCGGCGAGTCGACCATCACCGAGCACCTGCACCGCCCCGACATCCCCGACGTCGACCTGTTCATCCGCACCTCGGGGGAGCAGCGGTCGAGCAATTTCATGCTGTGGCAGGCGGCCTACGCCGAATACGTCTTCCAGGACAAGCTGTGGCCGGACTACGACCGCCGTGACCTGTGGGCCGCCTGCGAGGAGTACGTCAATCGCAACCGGCGCTTCGGCCGGGCCTGACGTTCGGTCATGACGCTTGCCGACGTCCTTGCGCAGGTGCTCGCCGTTCAGGTCGAGGATGATGGCGCGCTGACCGTCCGGCACGACGACACAGTGGCGTCGTTGCGCGAGGTGACCATCGCCGAGGGCCTGGACATGCTCTCGCTCACCCAGGTGCTCGCCTGGGATCTGCCGGCCACCGGCGAGTTGCGCAAAAACGTTGCTGCGCATGCTAATACGACGATGCTGGGGACCGTCATGCTGGCCGAGCAGTCCGGCGAACGCGCCGATGTGTTGCTGCGCTACAACTTTCCCGTCGGCGGACTGACCGACGGGGCCGTGCAGACGCTGGTGCTGATGGTGCTGTCCGGCGGGGCGGATGTGCGTCGCGCAATAACCTGACCCCGCCGACTCTGCGCGTGGATCGCGGTTTCCGCCGGGAGCGCGATCTGTACGCAGTGTCGATGATGCTCAGCCGCGGCACTCCGCGCAGGTCCCGAACAATTCGATCGTATGGCTGACGTTGGAAAAGCCGTGCGCCGCAGCTACTTCGGCGGCCCAGGCCTCCACCTCGCGCCCGCTGACCTCGATCGCCGAACCGCAGTCGCGGCAGACCAGATGGTGATGGTGATGAGGCGCCGCGCAGCGCCGGTAGACCGACTCCCCGGTGTCGGTGCGCACCATGTCGACCAGGTCCGCGGCAGCCAGCGTCTGCAGCGTGCGGTAGACGGTGGTCAGGCCGATGTTGTCGCCCCGGCGGCGCAGTTCGTCGTGCAATTCCTGGGCGGAGCGGAACTCCTCGACGGTGTCGAGCAGCGCGATGAGCGCTCCGCGCTGACGGGTGGCCCGAACGCCTGCGCCTGTCGAGCGCTGATCGCCGCCGGAATCCATTTCACCGACCATTACACGCGTCCGCATGCATGTCAAAGCTTTCGCCTACGCTAAACCGGTTCGCGAGAGTTTCCCCCAGACAGGAGTCAAGACACCGTGGCGTCCGTCATCGAGTCCGTCGTCAACCTGGCCAAGCGCCGCGGCCTGGTCTACCAATCCGGCGAGATCTACGGCGGCACCAAATCGGCCTGGGACTACGGCCCACTGGGCGTAGAGCTCAAGGAGAACATCAAGCGGCAGTGGTGGCAATCGGTCGTGACGTCGCGAGACGACGTCGTCGGCCTCGACAGCTCGATCATCCTGCCCCGCGAGGTGTGGGTGGCCTCCGGCCATGTCGAGGTCTTCAACGATCCGCTGGTGGAGTGCCTGCAGTGCCATAAGCGGCACCGCCAGGACCACATGCAGGAAGCGCACTTTGAAAAGAAGGGGGCAAAAGAGGGCGTCTCGTCTCCCGAATCGGTCCCGATGTCGGAGATCACCTGCCCGGACTGCGGGACCAAGGGTGAGTGGACCGAGCCGCGCGACTTCAACATGATGCTCAAGACTTACCTCGGCCCGATCGAGACCGAGGAGGGCCTGCACTACCTGCGCCCGGAGACCGCCCAGGGCATCTTCGTCAACTTCGCCAACGTGGTCACCAGTTCCCGCAAGAAGCCGCCGTTCGGTATCGGCCAGATCGGCAAGAGCTTCCGCAACGAGATCACCCCGGGCAACTTCATTTTCCGCACCCGCGAGTTCGAGCAGATGGAGATGGAGTTCTTCGTCGAGCCCGACACCGCCCGGGAGTGGCATCAGTACTGGATCGACACCCGGCTGCAGTGGTACGTCGACCTCGGAATCGACCGGGACAACCTGCGGCTCTACGAGCATCCCAAGGAGAAGCTGTCGCATTACTCCGACGGCACCACCGACATCGAGTACAAGTTCGGCTTCCAGGGCAACCCGTGGGGCGAGTTGGAGGGCATTGCCAACCGGACCAACTTTGACCTGAGCACCCACTCGAAGCACTCCGGTGTCGATTTGTCCTACTACGATCAGGCCGCCGATACCCGTTATGTCCCGTACGCGATCGAACCCGCAGCGGGCCTCACCCGTTCGTTCATGGCGTTCCTCGTCGACGCCTACACCGAGGACGAGGCACCCAACGCCAAGGGCGGCGTCGACAAGCGCACCGTGCTGCGCCTGGATCCCCGGCTGGCGCCGGTCAAGGCGGCGGTCCTGCCGCTGTCACGGCACGCCGACCTCAGTCCTAAGGCCCGCGACCTGGCGGCGCAGCTGCGGCGTAACTGGAACGTCGAGTTCGACGACGCCGGCGCCATCGGCCGCCGCTACCGGCGTCAGGACGAGATCGGCACGCCGTTCTGCGTGACGGTCGACTTCGACACCCTCGAAGACCAGGCAGTGACGGTCCGCGACCGGGATGCGATGACGCAGGAGCGGGTCGGGCTGGACGCCGTGGCTGGGTACCTGGCGGCGCGCCTGATCGGCTGATCGCTGCCTCGGTCCGACAGGCCTCTGCGGGTGCCCAATGGCCCCAGGGTGTGTGGCCGACCGCGATAGAGTAGTTTCGCCGCCGGGCCTGGGCCGTTGGGGTGCCGGTTCGGATCTATCCGGGGGAGTGTGGCCATGTCTGCCGTTTCATCACGTAGTGCCGGCCGTCCGGCGGTATCGTCGGCTCGGTTCGTGGGCCGGGTGGGCGCGCTGGCGGTAGCCCTGGGGGTGGGGTCGGCCGTCCTGGCGATGCCGTTTGCGTTCGCCGATCGGACGGGGTCGGGCGGTTCGACGGGGTCGGATAGTTCGACGGGGTCGGATAGTTTGTCATCGTCGTCGGGGCCGTCGTCGTCGTCGGGGCCGTCGTCGCCGTCGGTGCGAGGGCATCGGGGTGTGCCCGCGACTGGTGGGCGTTGGGCGTCCGGGGGCGGCGCTCTTCCGGCTGCAGCAGTCCGGTCCGGGTCGAATGCGGGCGAAACCCAGCCGGTGAGCCACCCGGTGCGGGGACGGCAGGGTGGTGCCGAGGTGCGCTCCGGTGGTGCAGTGGTGGCCCCGCATGATGCCCAGCGGGTGGCGCCGCCCCCGGTTCCCGCGGGTGGGTTGGCGTCCCCGGCAGCGGGGGTGGCACCTGTGGTGGTCGCGAAAGTGGCTGTGCCGCAAGCCAAATTAGGAGTGTCAGCTGCTGTGGCACCGGCGCCGAGAGCGGCGGCGACCGCGACGCCGACCGCGGATCCGATCGGAGGCTTCGTCCGGATCTTCATCGGCAACGGCACTGCGGACCATCCGGATGCCGGTCTGCTGATCGGTAACGGCTTCTCCTGGACCGCCTTCACGTGCACCGCTGGGGTGGCCTGCCGGGGTGGGCAGGCGGGTCTGTTGTTCGGCAACGGCGGCAACGGGTGGAACGGCGGGGCGGGCGGGTCGGCGTTCTTCGTCGGCGACGGCGGTGCGGGCGGGGCCGGGATCGCCGCAGTGAACGCCGGCGTGGGCGGCAGCGGCGGTATGGGCGGGGTGTTGGGCGGCAACGGCGGTGCCGGTGGCGCGGGAGCGTCGCTGATCGGGACCGGTGGCACGGGCGGCAGGGGCGGCAGCGCAGGGTTCTTGTCGCTGTTCGGCGAGGCCGGCGCCGGAGGCGTCGGCGGCGCGGGCACCACGGTCGGGGGGAACGGCGGTGACGGCGGGGACTCGGGGGTGTTCGTCGGCGAGGGCGGCACCGGCGGGAACGGCGGGAACGGCGGGAACGGCGCGGCCGGTGCAGACGGGGACGACGGGGTGCTGCCGGGTGAGTCCGGCGGCAGCGGCGGCCGCGGCGTGGCCGGCGGTAACGGCGGCAGCGGCGGGTCCGGCAGCGTCATCGTCGGGCGCGGCGGAAAGGCCGGCAACGGCGGATCGGGCGGGTCAGGGGGGAACGGTGGTAACGGTGCGGCCGGCGCGGCAGGCGTGGCCCCGGGTGAATCCGGTGGTGCGGGCGGCAACGGCGGCAACGGCGGAGATGCCGCCCCCGGCGGGGTGGCCGGTCGGGCCGGCCAGGGTCGGTTCTTGTTCTTGATCTCCAGCGACGGCGCCGCCGGTGTCGACGGCACTGGCGGTGGTGGCGGGGGCAGGGGTGGTAACGCCGGGGCCGGTGGCGTGGGTGCGGCCGGCGCCCCCGGTGTCGACGGCAGCGTGGTTTCCCCGAACGGCACCCACGGCCAGGCCGGTGGCAACGGCGGTGCCGGTGGTGTGGGCGGCACGGGCGGCAAGGGTTCCCCGGTCACTTCGACTAGGGCGTGTCCCGTAACCGTTTGAGCCAGAGGAAGATCGCATTGAGGACGACTCCGCCGCGGTAGTTGAGATTGTGTTTGTCATACCGGGTGGCGATGCCGCGCCATTGCTTGGTGCGTTGGAAGCTGCGTTCAACGAC
>CAIRCP010000192.1 GCA_903877095.1 uncultured Actinomycetes bacterium
CGGCCCGGTTCTGGCTACTCTTCTTCATGACGGTCCCCTTCTTGAGTTGGTGTGTCTTGGCAGACGCCCGACACCTACCACACGGCAGGAATCGAGCGGGGGACCGTCACCTCAATTTCCACGAGACCCGGGACAACCTCGGTCCTCAACCGCATGCGCGCCATCGCCGCCGAACTTCCCGCCAGCGATGGCGCAGGTGTGTTCAACGCCATGTATCTGAAGGTCACCGAGATGGTCGCGGACCGCCTGACCGCCCACGGCGTCTTCCACGACGACGCGTTCATGGCTGACCTGGACGTCCGCTTCGCCCAGCTGTGGTTCGCCGCCTACGACGCCCCAGCTCGGGTGCCCCGTGCGTGGTCGCCCCTGTTCGCGGCGCGCTCACGCACGGACGTGCTCCCGATCCAGTTCGCCTTGGCCGGCATGAATGCCCATATCGAGCACGACTTGCCACTGGCCGTCGTGGCGACCTGCGCCGCCCGCCGGCGCACCCCGGCCAGCCCGGGAGTGCGGGAGGACTACGAGAAGGTCAACGACCTGCTCGCCGGCGTCGAAGCCGAGATCCGGCGGTCGTTCGAGAACACGCTCGAACAGAACATCGACGACCACCTGGGTCCGGTCTCTCACTTGGTCAGCTCGTGGAGCATCGACATCGCCCGCGAGGTGGCGTGGGTGAACACCGAGAACCTGTGGGAGTTGCGCCGCGTTCCGATGTTGTTCGACGCGTATGAAGGAGCACTGGCGCACACGGTGGGAATGGGTTCGCGACTCCTGCTCACGCCCGTTTCGTAAGCCTGACTCGAGCTACCGATACCGCCGGACGTTGTAGATCGGCGCATTGTCGATCGGGACCACGGCCACCGGCACCCCGTAGGTCGAGGCGTGAACGATCTTCCCGCCGCCCACATACAGGCCGACGTGCGATGCGTCGGAGTAGTAGGTGATCACGTCGCCGGGCTGCATCCGGTTCGGGGACACCGGCTGCCCGCCGTCGGCCAGCATCTGGCTGGAGTGCGGCAGCGCCACCCCGGCCTGCTCGAAGGCCCACACCACCAGCCCGGAGCAGTCGAAGGCGTGCGGACCCGCGGCGGCCCAGACGTAGGGATCGCCCAGTCGGGTCAGCGCCGCCTTCACCGCGATCGCCCCGGCGCCGCTGCCACGGCTGGGCACCGCCGCCGCGGCCGCCGGCACGGTCCGGGAGACGGCATGGACGACGGCCACCACCTGCGGTTCGAAGCTCACGGACTCGGCGGGGTGGACGGGGGAGAACGCCACGGTCGCGGGAACGGCCACGGCCATCGCGGTCCATGCCAGCAGGTGTCCCAGACGTGCCATGCAGTCCTCCGGTCATTGGTCTCAGCGCGTATGCGCGATCGTGACTTGACCGTGATGTCGGCGGAACTGTGGCCGGTGTTACATCTGGTGCCGGTGTGGTCAGACGGACCTCATTGGCACGCGGTTAAACGTGCTCGCGCTTCCTATAGTTCAGTAGTGCCCACCCCCACAAAGTCCCTCACCTCCGCGCCCTCCGAAGTCGCGCCCCCCGAGATCCCCGGCGTCCGCCGATCCTTCGTCGAGGCCCGTGGGGTGCGCTTCCACGTCACCGAGGCCGGCCCCGAAGACGGCCGGCCGGTGATCGCGCTGCACGGGTGGCCGCAACACCACTGGGTGTACCGCGACCTGCTGGCAGACCCGCCGCCGGGCCTGCGGATCATCGCCCCCGACCTGCCCGGCTACGGCTGGTCGGGCCCGGCGCCGCACAAGTGGGCCAAGGAAGACGTGGCGAAAGACGTGCTGGCCCTGATGGACGCCCTCGGGATCGAGCGGGCGCTCCTGGTCGGCCATGACTGGGGCGGCTTCGTCGCCTACCGGATGCTGCTGGGCGCACCGGAGCGTTTCGACGGCTACCTGGTGTGCAACATGGCCCACCCGTGGCAGACCCCGCGCACCACGCTGCCGCACTTCTGGCGGTTCCTGGCCTACCAGCCGTTCGTCGCCAGCTTCGGCATGGCACTGCAGCAGCGCACTCCCTACCTGCAGCGCGTCATTTTCGGCTCCGGCCCCAAGGAGCACCGCGTCGATCGCGCCGCCGCCGAGGTGTACGCCGAACGCTTCCGCGACCCGGTGGTCGCCCGCACCGCCACCGACACCTACCGAACCTTCCTGCTGAGCGAATTGCCTGGTGCGGCAAAGCAACCCGAGATGCGACGCGCCACCGCGCCGATCCGCGCCCTGTTCGGAATGCGAGACTTCGCCATCCATCCCTCGCTCGCCTCGCCGAGGAACGCCAAGGCCGACGACTACACCTTCGAGCCGGTCGACGCCGGCCACTTCATCATCGACGAACGTCCCGACCTGGTTCGGGCGCGGCTGATCGCCCTGGCCGAAGAAACAAAATGACCGGGGACGAAATGAACGACGCACCAAAGCCTTTCGTCCCGCCGACGCCGTCGGAGGCGCTGGCCCGTCTGGGCATGCCGATGGACGAGGCCATGCGCACCCAGCGCGCGGTGCGCCGCCTGCACCTCGAACCCGTGTCGCATGACGTCCTGCTGCCGCTGCTGGAACTTTCCCTCAAAGCACCCACCAGTTCCGACAGCCAGGACTGGCATTACCTCGTCGTCGAAGACCCGGAGCAGAAGGAGAAGCTGGCCAAGCTCTACCGTCGGCTCTACCGGCTGTTCAACCCGATCGTCGAGCGCCAGGCTCGCGGCGACGAACAGCAACTTCGCACCATCAGGCCGGGGCAGTGGCAGGCCGAAAATTTCGAGCGGCTACCGGTTTTCGTGATCCCGTGCTACCGCCGCGGACTCAAGCACAAGGCCGTTGGGCACCCGCAGATCTCCGTCGCCTCGTTCTACGGGTCGGTGTACCCGGCGGTGCAGAACCTGCTGCTGGCGTGCCGAGCCGTCGGGCTGGGGGCGTCGCTTCAGACCCTGCCGATCTGGTGGGTGCCCTCGGTGCGCCGCATCCTCGGCCTGCCCCGCGACGTCGTCCCGGTGTGCATCATCCCGATCGGCTGGGCGAAGGGACGCTACGGGCCGACAACCCGCCGTCCCATCGGCGAGGTGGTGCACCTTGATCGGTACGGGAACCAGCCGTTCCGCTGAGCGCATCGACTATGCGCCCAGAGGGCGATCCGCGATGGAACCGCACTCTGGCCGCTGAGTGGGTGGGGAACTTACTGCTGCGCCAACTGCATGTTGAACTGAACCTTGCCGTCGTTCACCGACGCCACGGACACCGTCACTCCGCGAGTCTCCGCGCCCTTGGTGACCGAGCAGGTGATCGAGGCGCCGACATCCGTCGCGAGATCACTCGGGCAGACCACCGAGTCGGGCGGCGAACCGGCCTGCGCGGCCAGTTGCGAACTGATCATCTGCTGAAGGTCCGCCGCGCTTACCGAGGCGGAAGCGATTCCGGCGCCCACGCTGAGCGCGAGCACGGATCCGGCGGCCAGGACCAGAGTCGTCTTCATTCCGCCGAAGTTACACCAGAGACCTGACCTGACCCGATTCGTGTGAGTTCCCTGTGGTGCTGGCCGGACGAAAATCGTCGTTCGCTTCCGGCGGCGCCGACTTTTTGGTTCGCTGCCTTTGCGCGCGGTTGCCACCGGAGGGGAGTGGGCGCGGAGACGGCTCCGTGGAGGTAGTCGGTGGGTACGTCGGTCAGACGCCGGTTGGCGGTAGTGCTTGCCCTGCTTGCCTCGCTGATCACCGTGACGACTCCGCAGGCCGGCGCCGAGCCGGCGTGGCAGCCGGCCGCCACGCCGCTGATGACACCATGGACCGCCCTCGTCGGCCCGAACAACGCCCTACCGGAATACCCGCGCCCGCAGATGGCGCGGACCAATTGGCAGAACCTCAACGGCGTGTGGAGCTTCCTCGGCCGGTCCGGCGCCCCGGTGCTGTCCGCCGCGGTGCTGTCCCCCCCACTGCCGGAGTCCTATCGTGAGCAGATCCTGGTTCCGTATCCGCCCGAATCGGCGCTGTCCGGCATCGCCCGTCACGACGACGAGATGTGGTACCGCCGAACGGTCCAGATCAACGGCAACTGGCAGGGCCAGCAGGTGCTGCTGCACTTCGGTGCGGTCGACCAGATCGCGACGGTATGGGTCAACGGCCAGCAGGTGGCGCGCCACGAGGGTGGCTTCACCGAATTCAGTGCCGACATCACCCCGGCGCTGCGGCCAACCGGACAGCAGGAGATCGTCGTGCGGGCCGAGGACCGCAACGAAGCCAACCCCTTCCCGGTGGGCAAGCAGCGCAATCGTCCCGAAGGGCTCTTCTACACCGGTTCCTCGGGGATCTGGCAGACGGTGTGGCTAGAGCAGGTGCCCACCGCCCACGTCGAAAAGCTCGACATCACCACCGATCTCGATGCCATCAGCGTGACGCCGAAAACTTCCGGCACCGCCGACGAGCGCGTGGTGGTGTTCGTCTCGAAGACGGCCGGCCGGGTCGTCGCCATCGGTTCCGGAGCGCCCGGTGAGCCGATCCGCGTCCCGATCCCCAAGCCACAGCTGTGGACCCCAGACAACCCATATCTCTACTCGATGAAAGTTGCTCTGGTGCGGCCGTCCGGGCAGGTGCTCGACGTGGTCTCCAGCTACGCCGGACTCCGCACCATCGGCACCGTCGCCGATCGTCAAGGCCGCCAGCGTATTGCGCTCAACGGCAGGGTGACCTTCCTGCACGGCCCCCTCGACCAGGGCTACTGGCCCGACGGGATCTACACCGCGCCCACCGACGACGCGTTGAAGTCCGACCTGCAGTGGACCAAGGACCTCGGGATGAACTTCGTGCGCAAGCACGCCAAGGTGGAACCGGCGCGCTGGTACTACTGGGCCGACAAACTCGGACTGCTGGTGTGGCAGGACATGCCGTCTCTCGATGTGTCGCTGGCGATTCCGGTCGGTCCCGCCCCGGAACCGGTGCGCGCCGCCAAGGCCAACTTCGAACATGAACTTCTCGCGATGGTCGACCAACTGCGCAGTGTGACCTCGATCGTCGGCTGGGTTCCGTTCAACGAGGGGTGGGGAGAGTTCGACACCGCCAGAATCGCCGCGGCCGTCAAGGCAGCCGATCCCACCCGCCTGGTCGATGCCAACAGCGGCGTCAACTGCTGTAAGACCCGCGGTGACACCGGTGCCGGGGACATCTACGACGATCACACCTATGTCGGGCCGGGCCGACCCGGCACCTCGACGCCCGGAATGCGGTTGGCCGCCATGGCGTCTGGCGCCGACAAGCGGGTCCGGGTGGACGGTGAGTACGGCGGCTTGGGCTTAGCCCTCTACGGCAACCGGTGGCCCGGACAGCCGATGTCCTATGAGATGGTCGATAGTCCTGCGCGACTGACGCAACGCTACGTCGACGTGAGCTTTGCCTTGGAGAACGCGGTGCGCGAAGGCGGCTTGTCCGCGGCGATCTACACCCAGACCACCGATGTCGAGAACGAGGTGAACGGTTTCCTCACCTACGACCGCTGGCTGGTCAAGATGGCGGTTCCCGTTGTGGCAGAACGTAATCGCGCGGTGATCGCGGCCGGCTCAGCCGAATAGGTGCAACTTATGGATATTGGAGAGATGCCACTTCGGCGGGGTGTAGTTGGTGTGGTTGTGCGGCAACCTGATGTGAACCGGCACGACATTGGTGTGGTAGCCCTTGGCTTCCGGAGCGCTGTGCAGTTCCTGCGCGATGCCGGCGCCGGCGGAGACGACGATCGCGCATCCCCCGGCGAGCAGGGTCAAGGCGGTCCAGCGGGAATTCAGCTTCGTTGCTTTAGTCACCCCTGAAGGATGGGCAACCGAGCTTCGATCCGGCTGTCATCGTCCTGTCGGTCGGCTGGGAACCGGGACTCAGTGCAGCGGAAGCGCGTGCGGTGCGAATAGGCCGAATGCCATGAATGCGACGCCGATCGCGATCAGCAGACCGCCGGCCAGGAAGCTCCGCCGGCCCATGCCGGTCAGGACCAGCGCCGAGGCCAGCACGATGCCGATCTGGAAGGCGGCCGAAGCGAACTCGTACTGGTGGTATTTCGCGAGCATCAGATCGCGCTCGTGTTCGGCCTCGGTAGCCCGGCGGGACAGCTCCGCGGTGCCTTCGCCCTGGCCATCGCCGGATTCCGGTTCGGACTTGTACCGCGCCGCAGCCGCGTCCCACTCCGCGATCTGCTTCTCGACGGCGGCCTTCTGGTTCGGGTCGGTGACCGACGGCAGGCTCAGCCGCGCCTGGTCGGAGGCGATCTCGGTCGAGGTGCGCCGAACGTTCTTCGCCTGGAAGAAACTCCACATGTTCGAAGCCTCGATCTGGTGGTTCAGCGCGGCGGTCTGGGCGCTCTTTCCGAGCATCTCCGACACCGAGAGGAACAGGGCCAGCACGGCGATCAGCAGTGCCACCTTCTTGTTGAGGCTGGATTCCCCGCTGCCGTGTTGGATCTTGTGTTCGGCCTCGTGCTGCACTTGGTGTACGCCGTGACTCATCTCGCATCCAGACTGTTGGCCAACGGGGATGATCGGGCAACATATCACGGGCCGGCGAACGGGTATTTCCGCTTTTCCCCAGTGATCCCCGGGGGCGGAAACCGGTTAAGTATGAACATTCTATGAATTGCTCTTCGTGACGTGCTATTCCGAGGTGCCTCACCTAAAAGTGAGCGCGAAGTAGTGGCTGGTGCCTCACGCATGGTGAGCGCGTGGGGGGCTTGCGCTACTTCGTCTTGGTCAATCGGTTGATTGACGGTTGCAATGCTTCCAGATCGATGTGGCGGGC
>CAIRCP010000193.1 GCA_903877095.1 uncultured Actinomycetes bacterium
ACCTGCCACCACGCTTACCCGCATCGGAGGGCATTACCGATTCGACAGCCGCCCAGAACTCATCAGAAATCACACCCATACGTGTCACCGCGAAATCGTCGCTGTTCAACACCTTTCAATTCGGGAGACACGCCCTAGTCGTCTGCGGTGCGCCGGGTTCCGGCAAGACGGCCTGGCTGACGCAGTCCGTCGGGGGACTGCTAACCCACCGTGATGTGCAGCTGTTGCTGATCGACGGCAAGGCCGGCCATGACCTTGATCCGCTCGCCCCACGCGCTTACGCGTACTTGTCGGGAGATCATTCCGACCCGCTATCGGTCCTCATGGCTCTACGCGATGTTCAGTCGGTGATGCGTAGGCGTCTGGCGAATGCTCCCACGTGGTTCCGGGGTGCGCCGAACTACTGGGCGTTCGGTCCGCATGAGAACCATCCTGTAATTCTCGTGGTGATGGATGAGGCGCAAACGTACCTCGACCAGCGATCCGGACTCAGCCGCGACGAGAAGAGCCTCATTGGTGAAATCCAGTCGGTAGTAATGGATCTCGTGAAGAAAGGGCGATCGGCGGGCATCGTCATCGTGCTGGCCACACAGAAAGGCACGGTCGATGCAATTCCGTCCGCTATCCGCGATCAGTGCGGCCTCCGAGTGTGTTTCCGTGTCGCGACCCGTGAAGCCGCCGAAGCGGCGCTTGGCCAGGTGCCTGCCGATGCGCCCACTCCGATCGGGCTGGATCGCGGTGTCGGAATCGCTGTTTCGCCTGAATTGGGGGTAATTCGGTTTCGTTCGCCCTTCGTTGGCAACGACGCGGTAGCCCGAGACCTCGCGCATCTGGCTGGGCTGACGAAGGAGCCGACATGCGTCGACGAATCAGCGGAATTCATTCGGGCACAAGGGATCACCGAAGGTGATCCCGCGTGAGCCAATTGGAGGTGAGCAAGGTGGCAAAGTCGGCAAGGGGGCACGTGGTGAGCGGGCGCAACGATCAACGTTTCCTGACGATCCAGCAGTTGGCGGAGCGGCTGACGGTCAGCGTGGGCTGCATCCGCGCATGGCGCATCAGAGGCGAAGGGCCTCCGGCAATCCGGGTCGGGACCGCGCTGCGCTGGGATGCCGCCGAAGTCGACGCCTGGATCGACGCCCGGCGCGAGTCCCGGTTAGAGGCGTAGGGCGTTGATCGAACCGCGATCCGGGCCAGGCGGCACACGTGTCTACCGGGCCCGGGTCTACTACGGCGGCCGGTATGTCGCGTCGCGGACGTTCTCGCGCAAGCGCGACGCCCAAGAGTGGGAACGCAAGCAGGTCGAGGGGCTGAAGAGCGGCGCGTGGGCTGACCCGAAGGCCGGTGAGCGTCCGGTGCGGGACTGGTGTGACATCTGGCTCGCGGCTCAGCCTGCGAAAGCGCAAGCGACGGAGCGCAAGGTGCGCGGCGTCGTCTCACGACAGATCGCCGGTACGTTTGGCCGGCGCCCCCTTGTCTCTGTTCGCCCGTCTGAAGTCGAGGCCTGGGCCGCAGAGATCTCTCGCAAGCAGTCCCCGGCGACGGCCCGCCACTCGCTCGGCGTGCTGCGCCGTGTCTTCGATCACGCGGTCCGGGACGGCGCGATCCATCGCAACCCGGCGGTCGGTATCCGGCTGCCGAAGGTGCAGGGCAATGACCCGCGCCCGCTCACGCATGACGAACTGTGGCGGCTGGCCGACTACCTGGGCGAGCCGCGGGATCGGCTGCTCGTGTTGGTGGCGGGCTACTGCGGCCTGCGCTGGGGCGAGCTGGCCGCGCTGCGTTGGGGCGACATTGACATCGCGGCGAAAAGGTTGCGCGTCTGCCGCGCCTACTCGGAGGAAGCGGCCCGCGGGGTGATGTCACCGGTGAAGGACCACCAGGCCCGGACAGTGCCTATTCCGGCCATCGTGTCGGACGAGCTGAGTACATTCGGTGCTACTGCGAAACCTGACGCTCTGGTCTTCCCCTCGTCGAGAAACACGCCACTCAGAAACCGAAACTTCCGCCGCGACGTCTTCGACGATGCCGTCGACGCGCTCGATTTGGACATCACTCCGCACAACCTGCGCGATACGGCTGCGTCGCTGGCGATTCAGGCCGGCGCGTCCGTCATCGCCGTTGCCCGTCTCCTGGGCCACGAATCGGCGGCCACAACGCTCAACCACTACGCCGGACTGTTCCCCAGTGACCTCGACGACGTCGCCCACCGACTCGACGCCGCCGCGCGGCAGGCCATCGAGAAGCAGGCGCAATCATCCGGTGCTACCGAAGCACCGACCAAGCACCGACCAGAAGGGAGCGAAGAACCGTAGGGCAATCGCCCGGAAAACGGTTTTGATCTGCGGAAACAAAGGGTGCCCCCGGCAGGATTCGAACCTGCGACACCGGCTTTAGGAGAGCCGTGCTCTATCCCCTGAGCTACGAGGGCGGCCGGCTGGCAAGCTTACCCGTTGCCACTCGGCGGCCCGCGTCATCTGGCTGGGCAGTCCGGCTCGGCGCACAGCGCCAGCGTCGGCGCAGGCACACACCGGAGAGGGGATATTGTCGGCAACCATGCGGAAATGGGCGCTGCTGGCCGGCGCGATCGCGACCGAGGTCTTGGCGACCATGTCGTTGCGCGCCCTGCAGGACAATCGCCTGTGGCTCATCGCGGTTGTCGTGGGGTACTCGACGTCGCTCTACCTGCTGACCAAGGTCTGGCAGGCCGGCGTGCCGGTCGGCGTCGCTTACGGAATCTGGGGTGCGGCGGGAACGGCGGTCACCGCCGTGCTGGGCACCGACATCTTCGACGAGCCGCTCACGGTGGCCATCGTCATCGGGATCGCCCTCATCATCGCTGGGGTTCTGACGGTCGAGTTGGGCTCGCACCCGGCGCCGGCGTCCTCGGAGTCCCGATCATGATGTGGCTGACCCTGGCCGGCGGCATCGTCCTGGAGGTGTTTGCCACCCTCTGCATGCGAGCATCGGACGGATTCCGGAAACGGAAGTGGCTCGCCCCAGTGATCCTCGGCTATGTCGCATCGTTCTGGCTCGTGTACCGGACGCTGGCGCTCGGCATGCCGGTGGGCGTTGCATACGGCATCTGGTCCGCGTGCGGGGTGGCCCTCGTTGCGCTGCTGGCAAAGGTTCTGTTCAACGAACCACTGACGCCGGTGATGATCCTCGGCATCGCCCTCATCATTGCCGGAGTTCTCACCATCGACTTGACCGGCTCGGCCGGCTGACCGATCCCGGCGGAGCCGTTCTGCCGCAGGAGCCGTTTTGCCGAAAGCTAAGTGAGCGGCAACTCCGCAATCACCGCGCCGGTGGGCTTGGTAGACCCGGTCCCCGGCTCGACGGTGAACGCCAGTTTCGTTGAGCTGCCGATGTTTTCGATCACCGCGGTGGTCGACGGCGATACCGCCTTGGCATCCATCGTCCCGGCCAGCGATTCGCCTTCGGGGCTCACCAGCCACATCTGGTAGACGGTGCCCGGTTTGGGTGGCGGCACGTCGTTCATCACCAGCACCCCGGCGTTGCGGTCACGGGAGAACACCACGGTCGCCTTGCCGCCGGCCGGGATCGCTCCGGAGACGGTGTGCACGTCGGACGCGGCGAACACCTGCTGAGCGGTGGACTGTGGCGCCGGCGCCGAGGGCCGCAGCGACATCCCGACGCCGACGGACGCCAGGCCGACGGCCAGGGCCGCGGCGGCCGACAGCAGTATCGTGCGCGCTCGACCGCCGGAACGCCGGTCGGGATCCCCGGGTCGCTGCGCTCCTGCCCGCCGATTCGGCAGCGTTCGGACATTGTCCCGCGGCCGGTCCTGGGCCACCGCGGAGAGCAGTTGATCACGAAGATGCGCCGGCGGTTGCCGGACATCGGCGGACGAGACGATCGCCATCGTCTCGCGCACCGCCCGGACCTCGTCGTAGAAGGCGTCGGCGACGGTCAACCCGGCCGAGGCCAGCCGGCTCTCGATCTCGTCGCGTTCGACGTCGGAGACCGCATCGAGGGCATACGGGACGGCCAGATCGAGCAGGTCGCCCTCGCGTTCGTAGGTCTGAGTCATCGCCGCAACCTCACCGCACACCCAGACAGTTGCGCAGGCCCCGAAGCCCGTCGCGCATCCGTGACTTGACCGTCGCCAGATTCGCCGAAAGCTTCTCGGAGACCTGCACGTACGTCATCCCCTGGTAGTAGGCGAGTTCGATGCACTCGCGCTGAATGTCGGTCAGGCCCTCCAGGCAGGCGGCCACCCGGCGCCGGTCCTCGCCGGCGAGCACTGAATCGGTGACGTGGTCGGTCTCGCGTTCCACCGTCGACGCGCCATAGCGTGAATCCCGTTGCGTGGCAGCCTGTTCGGAGCGCACCCGGTCCACCGCACGGCGGTGCGCCAGGGTCAGTAGCCAGGCCAGCGCGCTGCCCGAGGCCGAGTCGTAGCTTTCCGCGGTCCGCCACACCTGCAGGTAGACGTCCTGGGTGGTCTCTTCGCTGTACCCGCGGTCACGCAGGACGCGGCACACCATGCCGTACACCCGTGCGCTGGTCGCGTCGTACAACTGCGCGAACGCCTCGGAATCGTGGTGGGCCACTCTGCGCAGCAGCGCATCGAGGTCCGCGGTCGTCATCCGCCCCCGCTCCTTGCCGTCGGTGCCATCGGAGCGAAGCCTAACCGGAAGGTCAAGGAGTTGGGTCACGATGTGGCCCAGGAGGGGCTGTTCGCCCCCCACCCGGATGACGCGGACCGCACGCTCGTGCGGGTGGTCTTGTCGGTCTGCGGCGCGACGGACCGGCGGGTCGCGGGATGACCCGCCACGCGCAGCACGAGGTGCTGGAACAGCATGCTCATCCGGGCCATCTGCGGCGCGAGCGGATGAGTGAGTTGCAGCAGCAGCACCTGGGCGACCGACGCGCGGCGCCGCGCACCCCGCCATGTCGCCACCAGGGCGGCGTGGTTGTCGCGATGTAGCGAGATGGTGAGGTCCAGATTCTCGTCCGGCTTGGGCACCCATACCAGGAAGTAGCCGTCGGCGGAAGCAAACGGAGCGTCGCGCAGTTCCTCGGACACCGCGACCGGGCCGTCCTCGGCGGCCGGCAGCAGGTAGGCCTTGCGGTTGCCGCGGAAGTCCTGCACCTCGGCGACGACGCAGCGCACCACCCCAGCCGAGTCGTGGCACCAGAACAGGCTCAGCGGGCTGTAGGAGCGTCCCAGAACCTGGGGCATGAGCAGGGCGGTCACCCGACCGCCGGGGATGAAGACGCCGTGACGCGCCAGGACCGCGTCCACCCGCTGACGCAGGGTTGCCTCGGCGGGGCCGTCGAAGTGGTCGGTCGCCTCGAATCGCGCGAACGGCCGGGCCCACCAGGGCAGCCGGGGAAGTTCGTCGACGTCGACGTACCAGCTGTAGCTGCGGTGTTCGGCGTAGTGCTGGACCGGAGACCGGTGCAGATGAGTCACCAGAGTCGGGTACAGGGCCGGCGTCACCGTGGCGGTGGCAGTCTGTGCGGTTTCCACGGGTGCAATTCGGATCAGCCCCCGCCCCGGATGGGTGTGTGATGCAGATCTCTCCACCCACTCTGCGTCCTGAGCGCGGCAGCGGCGGGAACGACGCTCTCACCGCGGAGTCGATGGGGCTTTTAGGCCACCGTCAGCCAGATCAGCGTCGCGTTGAGCCCGGTGATCAACGCCGCCACCGTCCAGGCCAGGACGGTGGTCAGCCGGCTGTTGACGTCGGCGCCCATGACCCCCCGGTCGGCGGTCAGCCGGGCCAGCGGAATCAGCGCGAACGGGATGCCGAAGGACAGCACCACCTGGGAGATCACCAGGGCATGGGTCGGATCCACCCCGCTGGCCAGCACCGCCAGCGCCGGCACCAGGGTGACCAGCCGACGGACCAGCAGTGGGACCGTCGAGCGCAGCAGGCCCTGCATGATCATCGACCCGGCGTAGGCGCCCACCGATGTCGACGCCAGCCCGGAGGCCAGCAACCCGACCGCGAAGAACAGCGCCACGCCCGGCCCGAGGGCCTCGCCGACCGCCGCGTGGGCGCCTTCGATGGTGTCGGTGCCGTCCCGACCGCGCAGATTGGTCGCGGCCACCAGCAGCAGCGCCAGGTTCACCGTGCCGGCCACCAGCATCGCCAGTCCGACGTCCCAGCGGGTGGCGCGCAGCAGTCGGGTGCGGTCGGCGCCGGCGTCGGGGTGGCCGTGCCGGTCGCGGGCCAGTCCGGAGTGCAGATAGACCGCGTGCGGCATCACCGTCGCCCCCAGCATGGCGGTGGCCAGCAGCACGCTGCCCGCGCCGTCGAACCGGGGGATCAGTCCGCCGGCCACCTCGCCGGGCGGCGGCGGGTTGACCACCAGGCTGGCCAGGAATCCGATCGTGACGATCAGCAGCAGTCCGGTGATCATCCGCTCGAACGTCCGCTGGCCGCGCCGGTCGCCGATGGTCAGCAACACCAGTGACGCCGCGCCGGTGATCACCCCGCCCAGCACCAGGGGCAGTCCGAAGAGCAGGCGCAAGGCGATGGCGCCGCCGATGATCTCGGCGACGTCGGTGGCGATGGCGACCAGTTCGGCCTGCGCCCAGTAGGCGATCCGGGTGCGCGTGCTGGTGCGGTCGCGCACCGCCTCGGGCAGCGTGGAACCGGTGACCAGGCCGAGTTTGGCGCTGAGGTACTGCAGTAGTCCGGCCATCACGTTGGCGACGACGATCACCCACACCAGCAGGAAGCCGTACTTGGCGCCGGCGCTGACGTTGGCGGCGATGTTGCCGGGGTCGACGTAGGCGACGGCCGCGACGAACGCGGGGCCGAGCAGCGACCAGCGGAGGGTCAGAATCCGAGCCAGAATCCGCCGCCGCCCAGTCCGATAACCGGTGTGCCCCAACCGAATACCCAGCCCGGACTTGGGTTGAGGAAGGCCGGGTTGGGAGTGGTGATGATCGCCGTGTGGCCCGGTGTGACACAGGTCCGGGTGGTGGGCGATGTCTCGTTGCAATCCGGCGCGGCGGCCGCGGGCGCGGCGAACAGCAGCCCCATCAGGACCGTCAGCAGCGTGCGCGCCATCGCTGTCCTCCGTCGCCAATCCGTCACGTCGAAGCGTACAAGCCCTTGCCGGTCACCAGAGGAAGGGTCAGCGTGGTGCAGATGCCCGGTTCGGCGGCGACGACGGCGGGGATCGCGTTGACGATGCGCATCGCGGTGGCCAGCACCCCGGCGTGGTTGTGGTCGCCGTTGGGGCTGCTGAGGCAGACGTCCATCGCGTAGCACGGCTCACCGGTGATCTCGATGCGGTAGTTGCCGCCCTCCTGCGCGGGCTGCGGCCAGTCCGGGCACAGGTCGTCGCGCAACCGGGTGATGTGTTCGAGGACGACGGCCGGCGCCCCGTCGACCAGTCCGATCACCTCGAAACGCAGTGCGGCGGCGGTGCCTTCGGCGATGTGGCCGGAGGAGATGTCGAACGCCTCCGGCGCGGGTTCACGGACGTACATCTCTTCGAGGCCGTCGAGTTCCAAGCCCAAGCCGGCGGCCAGTTGGCGCACCACCGAACCCCAGCCGATGCTGAGCACGCCCGGTTGCAGCAGCATCGGGATCTCGTCCATCGGCTTGCCGAAGCCCATCACGTCGAACATCACCGTCGCGCTGTCGTAGGTCGCGTAGTTGACGATCTCCATGCACCGCAACTGCTCGATGCTCTGGCAGGTGCCGGCCAGCGCCAGCGGCAGCAGGTCGTTGGCGAAGCCGGGGTCGATGCCATTCACGAAAAGGCTCGAACTGCCCTCTCGCGCAGCATCTTCGATGGGCTTGATCATCTCCTCGGGGATCACCTGCCACGGCCACTGGAGAAACACCGGGCCGCTGCCGACCACGTTGACCCCGGCGGCCAGGATGCGCCGGTAATCCTCCAGCGCCTCCATCAGCCGGTTGTCGGCCATCGCGTTGTAGACCGCGCAGTCCGGCTTGGTGGCCAGCACGGCGTCGAGGTCGGTGGTGGCGATGATCCCGGTCGGGGTGTCCAGACCGACCAGTTCGGCGGCGTCCTTGCCCGCCTTGGCTTCCGAGGACACCCACACCCCGGTCAGCTCGAAGGCCGGGTTGGTGATCAGCGCGCGCAGCGCGTGCGCGCCGACGTTTCCGGTGCCGATCTGTGCGACGCGGATGGCCATATCGGGGAACTCCTTGTGTGCTTATAGATCGGGGATGGGCAGGTCGAGATTGGGGACGATCAGGCCGCCGTCGACCTCGAGCATCTTGCCGGTGAGGAAGCTGGCGGCCGGTGAGGCGAGATAGACGGCGGCGGCGGCGATGTCGAGCGGGTCGCCGAGGCGGCGCATCGGCGTCGCCTTCTCCATCGGCCCGCGCAGCGACTCGTTGGAGGCGACGATCTCCAGCGCGGAGGTCAGGATCGAGCCCGGCGCAATGGCATTGACGCGGATCTTCGGGCACAGATCCAGCGCGGTGAGCCGGGTGTAGTGCGCCAGTGCGGCTTTGGCGGTGCTGTAGGCGGCGAAGCCGCGCCCGGCCAGCCGGCCCATGGTCGATGAGATGTTGATGATGTTGCCGCCGCCGTGTTCGAGCATCAGCGGCACGGCGGCGACGGTCAGCGCGTGCGCGGTCAGCACGTTGAACGTGAAGGCGTCGCGCATGTCTTTGACCGAGGTGGTCAGCAGCGTGTTGGGCATGGTGCCGCCGACGTTGTTGACGACGATGTCGAGCCGGCCGAACGCCGCCACGGCCGCCCCGGCGAGTTCGGCGGTGGATTCCGGCTGGGCCAGGTCGGCGACGACGATGTGCGCGCGCCGCCCGGCCGCTTCGATCTGCGCGGCGACGGCCTGTAACTCCGACTCCGTCCGCGAGGAGATCAGCAAATCGGCGCCCACTTCGGCGAACGCGACGGCGATCGCGGCGCCCAATCCGCGGCCTGCGCCGGTGACGACGGCGACCTGCCCGTCGAGGCGGAATCTGTCGAGGATCACACCTGCATTTGTAACAGGTTCTAATTCTCCGCGGGCGGCTACTTCTTGGCGACGGCCTTGCGCGGGGCGGCCTTGCGGGCGGGCGCCTTCTTCGCAGGTGCTGCTGCCTCGGCTTCGTGAGCGTCGTCGTCGTTGCGCGGGTCGTCGGCGCTCGGGGCGGCCTTTCGGGTGGCTGCCCCTTCCCGTTCCTCGCGCCGCCGGCGCACGCTGGCCTCCAGCTTGGCCAGCAGGTCGGAGACGTCGTCGGATTCGTCGATGCGGGCGGGCTTGTCCTCGTTGACGAAAGCCTGGCCGCCGGCAAGCTTGGCGTCGACGAGTTCCTGCAACTGCTCCTGATAGGTGTCGGTGTACTGCTCGGGGTGGAAGTCGTCGGTCATCGACTCGACCACCTGGCCGGCCATCTTCAACTCCGCCGGGCGCACCTCGACGTCGGTGTCCAGCGACGGGAATGCCGGATCGCGGATCTCGTCGGGCCACAGCAGGGTGTGGATCACCATGATGTTGCGCTTGGAGAAGTTCTTCACCCGTAGCGCCGCGAGTCGGGTCTTGTTGCGCAACGCGAAGTGGACGATGGCGACCCGATCGGTCTCGGAGAGCGCTTTGGCAAGCAGCACATAGGATTTCGTCGACTTGCCGTCCGGCTCCAGGTAGTACGACTTGTCGAACATGATCGGGTCGAGGTCACTGGCCGCGACGAATTCGAGCACCTCGATCTCGTGGCTGCGTTCCTCGGGCAGGGTGGCGATGTCCTCGTCGGTGATGATCACCGTCTGGCCGTTGTCGCCCTCGTAGGCCTTGGCGATGTCGCGGTACTCCACCACCTCGCCGCATTCCTCGCAGGTGCGCTGGTACCGGATGCGTCCGTTATCGCTTCCATGGACCTGATGGAACTTCAGGTCGTGGTCCTCGGTGGCGCTGTAGACCTTCACCGGGACATTCACCAGACCGAAGGCGACCGAACCCTTCCAGATGGAACGCATGGGACCAGTATGCCCAGCAATCGACGAATGTTTCGGAACTCAGCGCCCGGTGACGACGTTCGGCGGCGTGACGCCCAGGGGCAGGAGCACCGGAAGATTCCCCGGCGTCAGGCCCAGGGGAGCGACGACCGGTTGTAGTTGGGGTGTCAGGCCCGTCTGGGTGTTCGGGTTGCCGCCGGGGGCGTCGCCGAATAGGCCGTCCAGCGGACTGGCGTTGCACTGACCGGGTTCGGGCACCTGCCCGCCGGTGCACTCCGGTACCAGGTTGTTCGGGTCGGCCAGGGCAGTCGGGGCTGTTATCGCCGCCACCGCCAGCAGGGCCGCTGTCAGGAACCGGATCATCGGTCCAAACTAACAGCGATACCGTGAGGTGGTGATCGACGTGTGGCCGCCGGGTGCGACGACGGGACCGCTGGTCACGCTGACCAACCCCGACAAAGTTCTCTACCCGGCCACCGGCACCACCAAGGCCGACGTCTTCCGCTACTACACCGGCGTCGCGGAGGCGATGCTGCCGCACATCGCCGGCCGGCCCGCCACCCGCAAACGCTGGCCCAACGGCGTTGAGGGGACGGCGTTCTTCGAGAAGGAACTGGCCAAGTCCGCGCCGGCCTGGCTGCACCGCGGGACGCTGGGCCACAAGTCCGGCGACACCGACTACCCGATCATCGACTCCACACTCGGGCTGGCCTGGATCGCCCAGCAGGCGGCCCTGGAAGTCCATGTGCCGCAATGGCGTTTCGCACCCGACGGCCGCCCCGGCCCGTCCAACCGGCTAGTGTTCGATCTCGACCCCGGCGACGACGTCACCATGGCGCACCTCTGCGAGGTGGCCCATGAACTCCGGGAACTGATGGACGACATCGGACTGCGGGTCTACCCGCTCACCAGCGGCAGCAAGGGCATGCACCTCTATGTGCCGCTGGCCGAGCCGCTGCGCAGCGACGCCGTGGTGGTGCTGGCGCGGCGGGTGGCCCAGCAACTCGAACAGAGCATGCCGGCCCTGGTGACCGCCACCATGACGCGCAGCCTGCGGGCCGGGAAGGTGTTCCTGGACTGGAGCCAGAACAACGCCGCCAAGACCACCATCGCCCCGTATTCGTTGCGCGGCAGGCGAACTCCCACCGTCGCCGCGCCGCGCACCTGGGACGAGGTCGATCGCGCGCAACTGCGCCAGTTGGAGTTCGAGGAGGTGCTGACCCGGGTCGCCGCACACGGTGATCTGCTGGCCGGCCTCGACGAGCAGGCGGTCGACGCGCTGGCGACCTACCGCAGCATGCGCGATGCCAACAGGACCCCTGAACCAGTTCCGGCGGCCGCCGCCGCATCGAAGGCGTCGCGACCATCAGAGCAGCCAGGCAACCGGTTCGTCATCCAGGAACACCGGGCCCGGCGGCTGCACTACGACTTCCGGTTGGAGCGCGACGGCGTGCTGGTCTCCTGGGCGGTGCCCAAGAACCTCCCGGACACCCCGTCGGTCAACCACCTCGCTGTGCACACCGAGGACCATCCGCTGGAGTACGCCACCTTCGAGGGCGCCATCCCGAACGGCGAGTACGGCGCCGGGAGCGTCGTCGTCTGGGACTCCGGCACCTATTCGGCCGAGAAGTTCCGCGTGGGCACGGACGGCGCTGAAGGGAAAGCCGGCAAGGGCGGCGAGGTGATCGTCGACCTGCACGGCGGGCGAATCTCGGGGCGCTACGCGCTGATTCAGACCAACGGCGATCAGTGGCTGGCGCACCGGATGAAGGAACAGTCGGGGGCCGATTCCTCAGATCCGGCGCCGGCCGGGGAATCGCGGCTGCACGAGTTTGCGCCCATGCTGGCCACCTTGGGGTCGGTCGACCGGATGACGGCCGACCAGTGGGCCTTCGAGGGCAAGTTCGACGGCTACCGGATGCTGGTCGAGGTCCACGATGGCGTGCTTCGTTTGCAAACCCGCAACGGCCGCGACGTATCCCGCGAGTACCCGCAGTTGCAGTTGCTGCCCGCGATGCTGGCGGGCCACGACGTAGTCCTCGACGGGGAGGCCGTCGCGCTGGATTCGCACGGCATCCCGAACTTCACCGAGATGCAGAACCGCGCCCGCTCAGAACGAATCGAGTTCTGGGCCTTCGACATTCTCTCTCTCGACGGGCAGTCGCTGTTGCGGGCGAAGTACCGCGACCGGCGCCGCCTGCTGGAGACCTTCGCCGAGGGCACCGGTCTGATCGTCCCGCCCCTGCTCGACGGTGATGGCCCGGCAGCCCTGGCGTACTCACGAAAGCGCAAGTGGGAGGGAGTGGTTGCGAAGAAGTGGGATTCGACGTATCAGTCCGGACGGCGATCGTCGGCCTGGATCAAGGACAAGAACTGGAACACCCAGGAGGCGGTGATCGGCGGCTGGCGCAAGGGCGAGGGCGGCCGATCCAGCGGCATCGGGGCACTGCTGCTCGGCATCCCGGAAGAAGGCGGCCTGCGTTTCATCGGCCGGGTCGGTACCGGGTTCACCGAAAAGGACCTCCTGGCGCTGAAATCCATTCTGGCGCCGCTGCATACCAGTGTCTCGCCGTTCTCCCCGGCGCTGCCGCGGCCGGAGACCAGAGACGTCACCTACGTTCGGCCGGAACTGGTCGGGGAGGTGCGCTACGGCGAGATGACCTCGGATGGACGGTTGCGGCACCCGAGTTGGCGCGGCCTGCGCCCGGACAAGGCGCCCGCCGATGTGGTGTGGGAGTTATTGCCGTAGATGGCCGAGGGGCTTCCGGATCTGGCTGCTTCTGACCCTCAGTCGAGACGATTCGTGATGATCTTGCCGGCGCGAACGATCAGGTCGAGGTGGTCACCCTGGCCACCGAGCAGCGACACGTCGTCGAGAGGGTTGCCGGCGACGAGCAGCAGATCTGCGAAAGCCCCGGGCTTGACGGCGCCGAGGTCCTCGGCACGTCCGAAGATTTCGGCGTTGACAATCGTTGCGGAACGGATGACGTCGATCGCCGGCTGCAGCGCGCCGCGCAGAGCGAACTCATTTGACTGCGCGTCGTGGGTTTCGCCCAACAGGTCGGTGCCGAAGCCCAGTTTCACACCGGCTTTGAGGGCGGTCTGGACTGCCTTGTTACTGGCGTTGAGGACGAAGTCGAGTTTCGCCATCGACTCCGCCGGAAAGTTCAGCGCCTTTCCGAACTCGTTGAGTTGTTGGTAAACAACCAGAGTGGGCACGAGGTAGGCACCGTGCGCTGCCATCAGTTGGGCGCTGGCATCGTCGATGAGGCATCCGTGTTCGATTGACCGCACGCCGGCATTGACGGCCTGGATGATCGCTTCGGGCATGTAGGCGTGGGCCATGGCGTAGGTGTTGCGGTTGGATGCCTCGACGACGGCCGCGCGGATCTCAGGCTCGGTGTACTGGACCATGTCGATGGCATCGGTCGGGGTGGCCACCCCGCCGCCGCACATCACCTTGATCTGGTGGGCGCCGTTCTTGAGTTCCTCACGCGCGGCCCGGCGGACAGCATCGGGGCCGTCCGCCACGTGGCTGAACATCGTCGTCTTGATGCCGCACGCGCACAGTTGCGGGTTCTCGCTGCTCGGGGTGATGTCGCCATGGCCGCCGGTCTGGCTGATCACCCGGCCGGAGCGGAATACCCTCGGACCGTCGATCAGGCCTAGATCGAGAGCCTCGGCAAGGCCGGTGTCGAGTCCTCCCGCATCGCGGACCGTGGTGAAGCCGCGCCGCAGCATGCGCTCAAGGATGTTCTTGGCCTCGATACCGATACGGGTCGCGGAGCGAGTCGCCATCGCCTTGAGGTCCATCGTGGTGATACCGGCGTGGACGTGGGCGTCGATGAGTCCGGGAAGCATGGTCCTACCGCCGCCGTCGATCACGACGACGTCGTCCGCGGCAGCCGCTATCGGCGTGTCGTTCACCTCGACGATGCGGTCGCCCTCGGCCCGCACCGAAGTGCCGGGATGAAACTCACCTGACTCGGGGTCGAGGTAGTTCACATTGTTGACGATCAGTCCGGCCAAGTGGCTCTCCTCACAAAGGTTGGGCGGAAACCACCTCACCGCAACGGATCTGGCGCCACCTCGATATCGCCGGCCTTCGCCGCCGCCCTGAGTTTTTCGAAGTCGCTGACCGTCTTGTCCGCGTAGGCGTACGACCAGTCCACGATGGCGTCGCGCACCGCGTCGCCAGTGCCGACATAGCCCCGCAACAATGACGCGTTGGCGCTCTGGGCGTGCCCGCGCGCCAGGGCGTAAGCGCACGCGCCGGCGTAATCGCCGAACGACTCCGGATTGAGACCGGCGGTTTCCACCGACCCCTTCATATCCTGGAACTGCCGCACGTAATAGTCGAGGCCTTCGATGCGTAGCGTGCCAAGGAAGACGTCGGACATCGCCTGCAGAACCCGCTGGCCGCCGACCACGCGGATTCCCTGGCCCAGGGCCGTGATTGCCCCGAACAACGTTTCCGTCTGCGGCCACCGGCCGTACTCCTCGAGGACCGACCGGTTGGCTTCCTTGACCTGAAGAATGAGCGGCGTTCCGTCGGGTCCGGTGAGAATGAGTAGATAACTGCGGGTGCCGACGCTGCCGACGCCGACCACGCGCCGCGCGATGTCGGTCAACTGGAAGTGGGAGAGCACCACGGCAATGTCGGTCGGGACGCTGGTGAGATACTCACGGAACGAATCCGTCAGTCTCGCTTCATCTTTCACTTCGACGTGCTGAAGCACCGGCGGGCTCTCGCGGAGTTGGAAGCGGCCGTCCGGACCGACCTCCATGATGCGCTCGAAGACACTCGCCGACGTCCTGGTCTGTGCCTTACGGGCGGCGGCGGCGATGACTTTCCCAAGGCCACCGCGGGTCTTGTTCACGTAGCGCTGAGGTTCCAGTCGTAGGTAGAAGCGCGCGAGGACGTCCATCTCGAGCATGGCGTGCAGGCCGTCCCGGTAGGAATCCGCGACCGCGGTGGCGATCTTGCGGATCGTCTTCTCCGGGTAGCCGGCTTGTCGGCCGCCCACGATCGCACTGGTGACCAGACGCTTGACGTCCCATTCGGCCGGAGCGACCGAAGCTTCGTCGAAGTCGTTGAGGTCGAAGATCAGTGTGCGTTGCGGGGAGGCGTAAAGACCGAAGTTGGACAGATGCGCGTCGCCGGAGCACATCACCTCGACGCCGCTGGAAGGGCCGTCAGCGAGATCGGCGGCCATCAGCGCCGCCGATCCGCGATAGAACGAGAACGGATCGGTCAGCATGCGGGCGAACCGCAAGGGAACCAGGTCCGGCGCCCGATTGCGGTTCTGCTCGACGAGGATCTCCACCGGATCGCGCGTCGATGGAACCAACTTGGCCAGCGCGCTCCGGGGAACGGCCTTGCGCAGCGCACGCCCACGGGCACGGTCGTCATCGACATTTTCAAAGGCGACGACACGCTCACGTAGCGGCCGGGCGATGTCTTCCATTTTCGGCAGCCTATCCGCGATGTACTGCTGCCTGGGTCAATTCGCTCCGCGGAGGATCGCTCGAAGCGCGTCGAGCACGGCGGGATCCTCGATGGTCGACGGCACCGGTTCGTCGCGACCGTCGGCGATACCGCGCATCGTCTTGCGCAGGATCTTCCCCGACCGGGTCTTGGGCAGCGCCGCGACGATGTCGACGACGTTGAGGCAGGCCACCGCACCGATCGAATGGCGCACCGCGGCAACGAGTTCGCGCTCCAGGCCGTCGGATCGGGCACCGGCCTTGAGCACTACCAAACCGCGCGGCACCTGTCCCTTGATCTCGTCGGTCACCCCGATCACCGCACACTCGGCGACGGACGGATGCGCGGCGAGCACGGCCTCGATCGCTCCGGTGGACAACCGGTGCCCGGCGATGTTGATGACGTCGTCGATCCGGCCCATCACGTACAGGTACCCGTCGGCGTCGAGGTAGCCGCCGTCCCCGGTCAGGTAGTAGCCCGGATGCTCACACAGATACGACGCCTCGAACCGCGCGTCGTCCTCCCACAGGGTGGGCAACGTGCCGGGCGGTAACGGCAGCCGGATGCAGATGGCACCCTCCTCGCCGCGCTCGCAGCCCGACCCGTCCGGGTGCAGGATCTGCACGTCGTAGCCCGGCATCGGCACCGTGGGCGAGCCAGCCTTGAGTGGAAGCTGCTGCAAACCAACGGGATTGGCGGCAATCGCCCAGCCGGTCTCGGTCTGCCACCAGTGGTCGATCACCGGGATGCCGAGCACCTCCGACGCCCACTCGTAGGTGTCGGGGTCCAGTCGCTCGCCGGCCTGGAACAGATGACGCAGCGACGACAGGTCATAGCGGCCGATGTGCGAGCCCTCCGGATCCTCCTTACGGATCGCGCGCAGCGCGGTCGGCGCCGAGAACAGCACCTTCACCCCGTACTCCGACACAACCCGCCAGAACGCGCCGGGATCCGGGGTCCCGATCGGCTTGCCCTCGTAGAGCACCGTCGTCGCGCCGGCCAACAGCGGCCCGTAGACGATGTAGGAATGTCCCACCACCCAGCCGACATCCGAAGCGGCCCAAAATACTTCGCCCGGCCCGACGCCATAGATGTTGCGCATGCTCCACGTCAGCGCCACCGCGTGGCCGCCGTTGTCGCGCACGATGCCCTTAGGCTTTCCGGTGGTACCGGAGGTGTAGAGCACATACAGCGGATCGGTCGCGGCCACCGGCACCGGGTCGACGGGGTCGGCGGTGGCCATCACGTCGGCCCAGTCGTGATCTCGGCGGGGGATCAAATCGCAACGGAGGCGGTCGCGTTGGACGATCACGCAGGCCCGCGGCTGGTGGGTGCTGCGGGTCAGGGCATGGTCGAGCATCGGTTTGTACTCGATGACGCGGGTGGGCTCGATGCCGCACGAGGCCGACACGATGACCACGGGCTGCGCATCGTCGATCCGGGTGGCCAATTCGTGGCTGGCGAACCCGCCGAACACCACCGAGTGCACCGCACCGATCCGGGCGCACGCCAGCATCGCGATGACGGCTTCGGGAATCATCGGCATGTACAGCACCACCCGGTCGCCCTTGTCGACGCCCAGTGAGCGCAGCACACCCGCGAAACGTGCTGTGCTGTTGAGTAATTCGCTATAGGTGTAGACCTGCTTGGTGCCGGTGACGGGTGAGTCGTAGATCAGGGCGGCCTGATCGCCGCGGTCCTCGATGTGGCGGTCCAGTGCGTTGGCACAGGTGTTCAACTCGGCGTCGGGAAACCACCGGTAGAACGGCGGGTTGTCGTCGTCGAGGATGCGCCGCGGCGCTGTGGTCCACGACACCGCTTTCGCCGCCTCGGACCAGAACGCGGCCGGGTCGTCGAGGCTGGCGGTGAGAATCTCCCGAAAGTCGTCCACGGCTAGCACCGTAACGGGTTAAGCGTTCACCTTCCCGATGACGTTCTCGGCGAACATCTCCAGATTGCGGATCTTGTTGTCGAGTGGCTCGGTGTCCGGACCCATGACGTAGGGCAGCCGGAAGCCGACGATCACATCGGTGACGCCTTTGTCCTCAAGCCGTTTGATGCCGTCGGGGGTGTAGGCGTCCAGCGAGATGACGTGGATCTGGAAGTCCCTGTCCGCCGTGCCTTCCTCTTCGCGATAACGGTTCAGCTTGGCCAGCAGATCATCGAGGTCCTCGGTGCCGCCGCCGTGCATCCACCCGTCGTTGCGGGCCGCCCGGCGCAGCGCGGCGTCGGCGTGCCCCCCGATCAGAATGGGGATCGGCTGGGTGGGGGCGGGCGTCATCTTGATCTTCGGGATGTCGTAGAACTCGCCGTGGTATTCGAAGTAGTCCCCGGTCGTCAGTCCGCGGATGATGTCGATGCACTCGTCCATCCGCTTGCCGCGCTTGGCGAACGGCACGCCCATGATCTCGTAGTCCTCCGGCCACGGGCTGGTGCCCACGCCGAGGCCCACCCGGTTGCCGATGAGGGCCACCAGCGAGCCGGCCTGCTTGGCGACCAGGGCCGGCGGGCGGATCGGCAGCTTCAGCACGAAGAAGTTGAAGTGCAGAGTGGTGGTCGCCGCTCCCAGCGCCGCGGTGACGATGAAGGTCTCGATGAAAGCCTTGCCGTCCAAGAACTCCCGGTTCCCGTCCGGGGTGTACGGGTACTTCGCGTCGGATTCGAAGGGGTAGGCGATGCTGTCCGGGATTGTCATCGCGTGATAGCCGGCGGCCTCGGCGGACTTGGCCAACGGTATGTAGTAGCTCGGGTCGGTCATCGCCTCGGCGTAGGTGAATCGCACAAGGCCGATCCTCTCACCGACCCTGCGCGCAGATCGCCGTTCGGCTAACTGATCCAGCGCTCTACGCAGAGTCGACGCAAACGGTTACTTGTCGGCCGATGCGCCTTCCGGCGTCAGAGCGTCACCCCACACCGACTCCGCACCCGAGTGTCCGATCCGGAACACCTGGACCGTCGTCGCGACACTGGCCAGCAACACGAAAACGGTGATGGCCCCGGACAAGGCGGTGGAAAGCGGCTTTTCGCGGTGCGCCCGCAGGTGGACTACTACCAGCAGGACGGCGGCAACGAGCAGTGCGAGCGCGAAATAGAGCATGGTGTCGCCTAACTCGGCGTGTTTCTCCACCAACTCCGATTCCTCGATGTTGTGCTCAAGCCATTCGCCGGCCTCCGTGGCCAGCGGCGTCAGCCCCGTAACGACGACGGCCAGTGCCAGCACCAGCCACACCAGACGCTGACGGGCCGCCGGCCAGACCGCGCACAGAATCGCCAGAAACGCGGTGAGTGGAGCCAGCACCACGATGAAATGCACCAGCATCGGGTGGATGGGCAGGCCTTGGAAGGTCGACATCCGGCGAATACTACAAGTGCGGGCTGTGAGCCCGCGCGGTACTGGCGAGTACTGACAGCACGCCCTGTCAGACTGGGGAAATCATGGCGTATCTGCGTTGGCTGCTGTTGGGTGTCACGGTGGCCGCGTGCGCGGCCGGCGGTGCGGCCTGGCTGGCCGGATCGCCGTCGATCGCCGACGGGTTTTGGATCGCCGCCACGGTGGCCGCGATCGTTCCGGCGACCTGGTGGGTGATCTCGGGATTGCGGGCCGGGCGGTTCGGCGTCGATATTCTCGCCGTCATATCGCTGGCGGGCTCGCTCGCCGTGGGCGAGTACCTGGCCGGCGCGCTGATCGCGGTAATGCTCGCGACCGGCCAGGCCCTCGACGCCGCCGCTGAACGCCGGGCCACCAAAGACCTTCGCGCGCTGCTGGACCGGGTGCCGCGCACCGTGCGTCGCCGCACCGCCGACGGCGTCGAGGTGATCGATCTCGACGCCGTCACCGTCGACGACGTCGTGGTGGTCGGGCCGGGGGAGGTGCTGCCGGTCGACGGGGTGGTGGTGTCGGAGACCGCGGTGATCGACGACTCGGCACTGACCGGTGAACCGCTTCAGGTGACCTACGACCGGGGCCAGGCGGTGCGCAGCGGCAGCGTCAACGCCGGCGCCGGCGTGGAGATCCGGGCGACTGCGACCGCGGCCGACAGCACCTACGCCGGGATCGTCCGGCTGGCCAAACAGGCGGCCGCTGAGTCCGCCCCAGTGGTCCGGCTCGCCGACCGGGTGGCCGCCTGGTTCGTCCCGCTGGCCCTGGCCATCGCCGGACTGGCCTGGCTGTTCAGCGGGTCGGCCACCCGCGCGGTGGCCGTGCTGGTCGTCGCGACGCCGTGCCCGCTGCTGTTGGCCGCGCCGGTGGCGATCGTGTCCGGGCTGTCCAAGGCCTCCCGCATCGGGGTACTGGTCCGCGGTGGCGGTCCGCTGGAAACCCTCGGCCGCGCAACCACGTTGGTGCTCGATAAGACGGGGACCCTGACCTCCGGGCGGCCCCGCGGCACCGACATCGTCACCGCGCCGGGCTGGACCGTCGACCAGGTCCTCGGCCTGGCAGCCTCGGCGGACCAGTTGTCCCCGCACGTGCTGGCCTCGGCCATCGTCGAGGAGGCACGGCTGCGCGGCCTGACCCTGAGCATGCCGTCGGATGCGCAGGAGGAGGCCGGCGCCGGCGTCTCGGCGCTGGTCGACGGACGACGGGTGCACGTCGGCAATCTGGATATTGGATTGTCCGACTCCTCCTCGTCGCTGCGCTCCGCATCGTCGTCGGACCGTGGCGAGGCGGCCGATTGGACGGCATCGGTGCTGTCCCGGGCCGCCATGGACGGCGCTGTGGTGGCCTGGGTGCGGGTCGACGGCGCCATGGTCGGCGCCATCATGCTGGCCGATCCGCTGCGGCCCGACGCGCCCCGGACCATTCGCCGGCTGCGGGCGGCCGGCATCACCCGGGTGGTGATGCTCACCGGTGACCGACCGGCCCCGGCCCAGCAGATCGGCACCGTCCTGGGTCTTGACGAGGTCGCCGCCCAGCAGACCCCCGAGGACAAGGTGGCCCGGGTGCGGGCCGAGTGTGAACGCGCCGTCACCGCGATGGTCGGCGACGGGGTGAACGACGCCCCCGCGCTGGCCGCCGCCGACGTCGGGATCGCGATGGGGGCGCGGGGTTCCACCGCCAGTTCGGAGGCCGCCGACATCGTGCTGACCGCCGACCGGCTCGACCGGCTGGCCGGCGCCATGCTGATCGCCCGGCGGTCGCGGCGCATCGCCCTGCAGAGCGCGGGTGCCGGCATGGGATTGTCGTTGGTGGCCATGGGATTTGCCGCGGTCGGCTGGCTGGCGCCCGCGGTCGGCGCGCTGCTGCAGGAGGCCATCGACCTCGCGGTGATCCTGAACTCGTTGCGGGCCCTGCGCACCGCCCGCGGCGCCACCACGCACCTGAGCCCCCACGCCGAGGAGTTGGTGCGACGCTTCTCTGCCGAGCACGATCGCATGCGCGACGACCTGTCGGTCCTGCGCGACGCCGCCCAGCAGATCAGCGCCGGCGACTCCGACGCCGCCCTGGTGACGTTGCGCGCCGCCGACGGTTTCCTGCAGCACACCCTGCTGCCGCACGAGGACGCCGAGGACAGCGCGCTCTACCCGGCGCTGGCCCGCCCATTGGGCAGCGCCGAGGCGACCGCCACCATGAGCCGGATGCACGCCGAGATCCACCGATTGTCCCAGCGCCTGCACAGCCACCGGGAGATCGCCGAGACGGCCGGTACGGTTACCCCCGAGCAGTCCGATGATCTGCTCGCCTGTCTCTACGGCCTGCATGCGCTGTTGTGCCTGCATTTCGTCCAGGAAGAGGAGAACTTCTTCGTGCTGGCCCCGGCCGTCGGCCCCGAGCGTTGAACCCTGCACCGGTGAGCCGCACCTGGTTGACCCGCAACGTGCGGGTGCTTTCGGCGGTGTCCTTTCTGCAGGACGCCGCCAGCGAACTGCTCTATCCGCTGCTGCCCATCTACCTCACCGTGGTGCTCGGTGCGCCGCCGTCGGTGGTCGGCGCCATCGAGGGGGCGGCCGAAGGTGCTGCCTCGATCACCAAGCTCGCCGTCGGCCCGGTGGGTGACCGGTTCGGCAAGCGTCCGCTGATCGCAACCGGCTATGGCATGGCCGCGCTGGGCAAGATCATCGTGGCCTTCGCCGTGGTCTGGCCCGGCGTGCTGGCCGGGCGGGTGGTCGACCGGCTGGGCAAGGGGATTCGCGGTGCACCGCGGGATGCTCTGCTCGTCGACGGTATCGAACCCGGTTCGCGCGGAAAGGTTTTCGGCTTCCACCGCACCATGGACACCCTCGGCGCGGTCGTCGGCCCGCTCATCGGCCTGGCGGGTTACCAACTGCTCGATCACCAGATCAAGCCGCTGCTGTTCGTCGCAATCGTCCCGGCGGTGCTGTCGGTCCTGCTGATCGGTCTGGTCCACGAGAAGCGGCGGGTCGAGCCGCGTGCCCCGCGCCAGCCGCTATGGGCCGGGATGCGCGATCTGCCGCGGCGGTTCTGGCGGGTCACCGCGGTGGTCGTCGGCTTCGGTCTGGTCAACTTCCCCGACGCGCTGTTGCTGTTGCGGCTCAACGAGATCGGCTTCAGCGTCGTTGCGGTGATCCTGGCCTACGTCACCTACAACGTGGTGTACGCAGTGGCCAGCTTCCCGGCCGGGGTGTTGTCGGACAAGCTGCCCCGCTACGCCGTGTTCGGCTTCGGATTGGTGTTCTTCGCGATCGGCTACCTCGGGCTGGGGCTGACCACCAACCACGCGGCGGCGTGGGTGCTCATCGGCGTCTACGGGCTGTTCACCGCCTGCACCGACGGGGTCGGCAAGGCCTGGGCGTCATCGCTGGCCGGCGCCGACGTTCAAGCGACCGCGCAGGGGGTGTTCCAGGGCGGCAGCGGTCTGGCCATCCTCATCGCCGGGGTGTGGGCCGGTCTGCTCTGGGGCGCCGACGGCCGGCTGCCGCTGCTGATCTCCGGGGCGGTCGGCGCGTGTTTCGCGGCGGCACTGCTGGGGCGCTGGGCGCTTCGCGCTGTTCGGGCGTAGTGCGCTTCGCGCTGTTCGGGCGTAGTGCGCTTCGCGCTGTTCGGGCGTAGTGCGCTTCGCGCCGTTCGGGCGTAGATCCGGCCTAAATGTCCACGGCGCTGTTCGGCTTATGCTCCCGGCAGTACGCGCCCTCAGTCTTGACTGCCCACCCGTGGTCGATGACCAACTCGATGGAGCCGATGCGGCCGGCGGACGGCACGGTGACCTCCTCCGCGCATGTGACGCAGACAAAAGTTGTGTCCTGCTCCTGGCTCACGGTCATCCCCTTTCCTGGCGCCGGGGATCGTCCCGGCGTGCGGTAGAAGGGAGTATCCGCTGTGCGCGACGTCGGCCGGGGCTGTTTTGGATGGTTAGGCTGTCGGGCGTGCGCACGATCCACGTCATCGGCATCGGCGCAGGCGACCCCGATTACGTCACCGCCCAGGCGGTCCGGGCACTCAATGACACCCAGGTATTCTTCGCGATGGACAAAGGCGAGGCCAAAAGCGACCTGGTGGCCCTGCGCCGCGAGGTCTGCCGTCGCTTCATCGCCGAACCCGGCTACCGCTTCGTCGAGCTACCCGACCCGTCCCGCGCCGCGGTGCCAAATCCCCCGGTCGCTTCGCTCCTGCCCGCGGGCGGGGATTACGGGCGGGCCGTCGCCGACTGGCACGCCGCGCGAGAGCGATTGTGGGCCAACGCGATTGAGACCGAGCTGGGTCCCGACGGGGTCGGTGCGTTCCTGGCCTGGGGAGATCCGTCGCTGTATGACAGCACCCTGCGCATCCTCGACGAGGTGGCCCGTCACGTCGACCTGCGCTACGACGTCATCCCCGGCATCACCGCCGTGCAGGCGCTGACGGCGCGGCACCGAATCCCCCTCAACGACATCGGCGAACCGGTGCTCATCACCACCGGCCGAAAACTGCGGGGCGCGCTGGCCGCCGGGGTTCTGTCCGGTTCGGCCGTGGTGATGCTCGATGGTGACTGCGCCTTTCTGGGTTGCCCTGCGCAGACCCGGATCTGGTGGGGCGCCTACCTCGGCACGCCCGACGAGATTCTGATGGCCGGAACCGTCGGTGAGGTGGGCGAGCAGATCGCCGCGGTGCGCGCCGACGCCCGCACCCGACATGGCTGGATCATGGACACCTATCTACTGCGCGCGTGACATGATCGGCGCCATGGGTTTCCTCTTGCGCGCGTCCTTCACCGCTCTCGCCCTGTGGGTGGTCACGCTCATCGTGCCGGGCATCAGCTTCGTCGGTGGCACGACGACACTGCAGAAGGTCGGCATCATCTTCGTCGTCGCGGTCATCTTCGGCCTGGTGAACGCGTTCATCAAGCCGATCGTCCAAGTGCTTTCGATTCCGCTGTACATCCTCACGCTGGGCCTCTTCCATGTCGTGATCAACGCCCTGATGCTGTGGATTACCTCGTGGATCACCGACCACACCACCCACTGGGGTCTGCACATCGACAAGTTCTGGTGGACCGCCATCTGGGCTGCCCTCCTGCTGTCGCTGGTCGGCTGGGTGCTGTCGGTGCCGTTCCGAAGCGCCGAACGCACCCTCGGCTGACGCTTGCCCGAACTCCCGGAGATCGAGGCACTCGCGGATCACTTGCGGCGCAACGCCGTCGGCGAGACGGTCCGCCGCGTCGACGTCGCGTCACTGTCGGCGCTGAAAACCTTCGATCCGCCGGTGAGCGCACTGCACGGCCGCACTATCGACGCGGCACACCGCTGGGGCAAGTTCCTCGGGGTGCAGGCCGGCGACCTGTACCTGATTACCCACCTGTCCCGGGCCGGCTGGCTGCGCTGGTCTGACTCGCTGAGCCCGGCGCCGCTCAAGCCCGGCAAGGGGCCGATCGCCTTGCGGGTCCGCCTCGGTGATGATGATGCCGCCGGCCCGCCGGTGCCGGGGGCCGGTTTCGACCTGACCGAGGCCGGCACCCAGAAGCGCCTCGCGGTCTGGCTGGTGAGCGACCCCGCGGCCGTGCCCGGCATCGCCACCCTCGGTCCGGACGCCCTGGCGGTCAGCCCTGCGCAATTCGCCGAACTGCTCGCGGCCAGCAACGGCCGGATCAAGACCGTCATCACCGACCAGGGTGTGCTCGCCGGCATCGGAAACGCCTACAGCGACGAGATTCTGCATACCGCGAAACTCTCGCCGTTCGCCACCGCCTCGAAGCTCACCGAGGCCCAGGTGTCGGTGCTGCACGACGCCATGGTCGCTGTGCTCACCGACGCCGTCACCCGATCGGTCGGACAGCAGGCGGCAACGCTGAAGGGGGAGAAGCGTTCCGGCTTCCGGGTCCACGCCCGCACCGGCCTGCCGTGCCCGGTGTGCGGTGACACTGTGCGGGAAGTGTCGTTCGTGGACAAGTCTTTTCAATACTGTCCAGGGTGTCAGACCGGCGGCAAGGTCCTGGCCGACCGACGCATGTCGCGGTTGCTGAAATGACCACGCCAGGAAAGTATTTCAAGCTGGCTCGTGACGGCGACGAGCGCGTCACACCGATTGAACTGATCCTCGACGTCGTCTTCGTATTGGCGTTCAGCGAGTGCACCGCCTACATGGTCCACCGGGGGAGTTTCCTGGGCATCGGTGACGGACTCATCATCCTGGCTTTGCTCTGGCGCGGATGGGTGGGTTTCTCGTGGTTCACCAGTGCTCTCGATCCCAACTCGACCATCGTGCGCCTGGCGATATTCACCGCCATGGGTGCTTTCCTGATGATGGCGCTGTCCATTCCCCGGGCCTTCGGGGATCTCGCCTTTAGCTTCGCTGCGGCCTACGCCGTCATCCGTCTGGTGCATATGGGCCTTGGCCACCTCGCGAGCCGACGCGACAGCCAATTCCGGACCACCGTGAACCGCACCGCAGTCGGCGGAGTCATCGCGGTGGCACTGCTCGCCCTCGGTGCCTTCCTCGATGGCGTGGGCGGCTACGTCTGCTGGGCACTCGCCATCATCGCCGACTACGGCATCGCGGCTACGTTCAGCCAGTTCGGGTGGCGGCTGAGTACCGGGCACTTCGCGGAACGACACGGGCTCATCGTCATCATCGCCCTGGGCGAGTCGATCCTGGCAATCGGTGACGGCGCCCAAGTCGCCGACGTCGACGCCCGTACGTTGCTGCTTGGCCTGACGGGAGTGATCCTCGTCGCCTGCCTGTGGGGGACCTACTTCGACGGCACCGACGCCGCCGCCGAACATGCTCTCGTCCAGACGCCACCCGGAATCAAGCAGAACACGCTTGCCCGCCGGGCCTACTCGCTGCTGCACTTTCCCCTCGTGGTGGGGGATGTGCTGCTGGCCCTCGGGTTGAAGTCCGCAGTCGAACATCCGACCCATCCCTTCGAGCGGTACGTCGCGGCCGCCTTCTTCGGCGGCCTGGCCCTATACCTGCTTGCTTCCGTCGCCTTCGGGTACGTCACGACAAGACGGCTCAACACGGCCCGTCTCGTTGTCGGACTCCTGATGGGTGCGTTGATCCCGCTCGGCGCGGCCATCCCGGCCTGGGCGGCGCTGGTGGCCGCGACGGCGATTCTCGGGGTGCTGGTCGCCGCACAACGAATCCGCCGTGTGCAGTCGGCACGCTGATCGACGTCCGTGCAGCGATTCCGCTATCCCTAAGCCGCCGCGCGGCCAACAATGGCGTTATGACCGCAAAAATTTTCCCGATGGCCCTTGCGAGCGCCGCGATAGCGCTGTTCGCCGCGGCTGCGCCGGCCGCCGCAGATCCGCAACCGGACTGCTTCAACCCCGACGGCACGCCGTGCAATGTCGTGACTCCCGACGGGGCCGCCGGCGGAATCCCCGGCGGGCCGTCCGGCACGGCCGGCCCGGACGTTGTCCAGGGTTCGATTCCCGGTGGCCCGAGCGGCTCGGTCACCCCGGATCAGGTGAGCGGCTGCATTCCCGGGATCGGCTGCCTCGACATCCCGCGCTGACCCTGCGCCCGCCCCTCCTGCGGCTCACCGAACCCGGCACTGCCATTGGCCGGGCTTCGGTTCGCCTGCGGCTCACCGAACCCGGCCCTGCCAAAGGCCGGGCTTCGGTTCGCCTGCGGCTCACCGAACCCGCGCTGCCAAAGGCCGGGCTTCGGTTCGCCTGCGGCTCACCGAACCCGGCCGCGCTCCTCGCGGTAGCGGCGCACCAGCGCATCCGTCGAACTATCCGACTGCGCGTCAGGCGACGCGTCCTCGGTGATCACCGGCAGCAACGCCTTGGCCTGGGTCTTGCCCAACTCCACGCCCCACTGGTCGAACGAGTCGATCCCCCAGATCACACCTTCGGTGAACACCTGGTGCTCGTAAAGAGCAATCAACTGGCCCAGAACCGACGGCGTCAGCCGGGTCGCCAGGATCGACGTCGTCGGCTTGTTGCCGGGCATGACCTTGTGCGGCACCACCGATGTGGGCGTTCCTGCTGGAAGATCCCGGGCGATCTCCGCTGCATCTCTTCCGAACGCCAGCACCTGCGTCTGGGCAAAGAAGTTGCTCATCAACAGATCGTGCATGCTGCCCGAACCGTCGGCGGTGGGCAGGTCGTCGGTGGGCTGGGAGAAGCCGATGAAGTCGGCCGGCACCAACCGGGTGCCCTGGTGCAGCAGTTGGTAGAAGGCGTGTTGACCGTTCGTGCCCGGCTCTCCCCAGAAGATCTCGCCGGTCGCCACGCTCACCGGTGTGCCGTCGGCGCGCACCGACTTGCCGTTGGACTCCATCGTCAGCTGCTGCAGGTAGGCGGCGAACCGGGCCAGGTCGTTCGAATACGGAAGCACCGCGCGGGTTTCCGCGCCGAAGAAGTCGGAGTACCACAGCCCGATCAGGCCCAGTAGCACCGGCGCGTTCTCCGCCAGGGGCGCCGTGGCGAAGTGCCGGTCCACCAGGTGCGCGCCGGACAGGAAGTCGGCGAATCCCTCCCTGCCGATGACGGCCATCAGAGCCAGACCGATCGCCGAGTTCACCGAGTAGCGGCCGCCGACCCAGTCCCAGAAGCCGAACATGTTGGCGGTGTCGATGCCGAATCCCTCGACCAGTTTCTTGTTGGTCGAGACCGCCACGAAATGCTTGCCCACCGCATCGGCGCCGAGTGCGTCGGTGAGCCAGCGGCGCGCGGCGGTGGCGTTCGTCAACGTCTCCAGGGTGGTGAACGTCTTGGAAGCGACGACGAAAAGTGTTGTCGCAGGATCGAGTCCGTCAAGCTTGGCCACCAGATCCGCGGGGTCGACGTTGGAGACGAAGCGGGCGGCGATCCCGCCGTCGGCGTAGTGGCGCAGCGCCTGATAGGCCATCGCCGGGCCGAGATCCGAGCCGCCGATGCCGATGTTGACCACCGTCTCGATCCGCTTACCGGTCGCGCCGGTCCACGCACCTGACCGCAACCGGTCGGTGAAGTCGCCCATCGCGTCGAGGACGGCGTGGACGTCGGCGACCACGTCCTGGCCGTCGACCTCCAGCGCGGCATCCCGCGGCAGGCGCAGCGCGGTGTGCAGCACGGCCCGGTCTTCGGAGGTGTTGATGTGCACACCGGCGAACATCGCGTCGCGCCGCTCTTCCAGCTTGGCCGCGCGGGCCAGATCGGTCAGCAGGCCCAGGGTTTCGCGGGTCACCCGGTGCTTGCTGTAGTCGATGTAGAGGTCGCCGACGGTCAGGGTCAGCTCTTGTCCGCGGTCGGGATCCTCGGCGAAGAACTGCCGAAGATGCTTGTCGGCGATTTCACTGTGGTGCTGCGTCAGTGCTTTCCAGGCGGCGGTGGCCGTGATGTCGGTGATGTCGGCACTCATTCCCCAGACCTTATGCGGCGGTGCCCATCAATGGGGTAGATCATTGAGCTATGGCTAACCCAGATGTGTCGCGTTTGTTGGCGTCGGTACCGACCGGGCTATGGATCGGCGGTGAGGAGCGCGCGGCGGCCTCGACGTTCGATGTGGTCAATCCCGCGACCGACGAAGTGCTGATCACGATCGCCAACGCGTCCGCCGCGGACGCGATCGCCGCGCTCGACGCGGCGTGCGCGGTGCAGGCCGACTGGGCGGCGACGCCGGCCCGCGAACGCGGGGAGATTCTGCGCTCGGTGTTCGAGATGATCATCGAACGGGCCGACGATTTCGCCACCCTGATGACCCTGGAGATGGGCAAGGTGCTGCCCGAGAGCATGGGTGAGGTGAAGTACGGAGCCGAATTCTTCCGTTGGTTCGCCGAAGAGGCGGTCCGCATCCACGGCCGGTACACCCCCAGCCCCGCCGGGACGGGCCGCATCGTGGTGACCAAGCAGCCCGTTGGTCCCTGCTACGCGATCACCCCGTGGAACTTCCCACTGGCCATGGGCACCCGCAAGATCGGGCCGGCCCTGGCTGCCGGGTGCACCATGATCGTCAAGCCCGCGCAGGAGACGCCGTTGACGATGATGCTGCTGGCCAAGCTGATCGACGACGCCGGTCTGCCCAAGGGTGTGCTGTCGGTGCTGCCGAGCAACCAGCCTCGCGAGGTCACCACCGCGCTCATCGACGACGGCCGACTGCGCAAGATGAGCTTCACCGGCTCGACCGGGGTGGGCAAGGCGCTGATCAAGCAGTCCGCCGACGCACTGCTGCGCACCTCGATGGAACTCGGCGGCAACGCGCCGCTGGTGGTGTTCGACGACGCCGACGTCGACGCCGCGGTCGAGGGCGCCATGCTGGCCAAGATGCGCAACGGCGGTGAGGCCTGCACGGCGGCCAACCGCCTCTACGTCGCCAACGCGCTGCTGGACGACTTCACCGACAAGTTCGTCAAGCGAATGGGCGAGATGACCATCGGTAACGGCCTGGACCCGTCGACCAAGCTGGGTCCGCTGGTCAACCCCAAGCAGGTGCAGTCCGTACAGGAACTGGTCGACGACGCCGTCGAGAAGGGGGCCAAGGTGGCCGTCGGCGGACAGGCGCCGGGCGGTCCGGGTAATTTCTTCCCGGCCACCGTGCTGACCGACGTGCCGGCGGACGCCCGCATCCTCAAGGAGGAGGTGTTCGGTCCGGTGGCCCCGATCGTCGGCTTCGACACCGAGGAGCAGGGCGTCGCCGCGGCCAACGACACCGAATACGGTCTGGCGGCGTACATCTTCACCAAGTCGCTGGACCGTGCGTTGCGCGTCGCCGAGGGGGTCAACGCCGGGATGGTCGGCGTGAACCGCGGGGTGATCTCCGACCCCGCGGCGCCGTTCGGCGGCGTCAAGGAATCGGGCTTCGGCCGCGAGGGCGGCTTCGAGGGCATCGAGGAATACCTCGACATCAAGTACATCGCGCTGACGAAGTAGCGGTCGGCTCCCGCACCGCGCCGTCGCGCAAGGGTCACCGCAGTACCGTCAGCCCCACCCGTCACCGCGCGGAGGTGACAGTGCTTGTGCCCGCCTTCGAGCGACATGTGCCGTGGCCGCTCCCGAGTGACAGCGGTTGTCGCTCAGGGGCGGGCAACAGCGTCTTGCCCGGGGAAAGCGCGCCGGCGGTGCCGGGCGGAAGAAGCCGGGCGCGCGCAGCCTGATAGCCGGCGTCAGTGCCCGAGCCGGCCCTGCCTGATGGCCGGCGTCAGTGCCCGAGCCGGCCGCGGCCCATGCGCAGCAGCAGCATCGCCAGGTCCTTGCCGTCTTGGCCGAGCACGCCGTAGCGCTCGATCACCTGCATCTCGCGGCTGTGCACCAGCCGGGTGCCGCCGGATGCCATCCGCACCTTGCCGATCGCCTGAGAGACCTCGGTGCGGCGCTTGACCGCCGCCAGGATCTCGGCGTCGAGCCGGTCGATCTCGGTGCGCAGTGCATCGATGTCGGTGAGTTCGTCGGTCGTCATATCGTCGTTCTCCTGGTGTGGGGGTGTTGATGTCATCCGATCCGGGCCTCACACAAAGAACGAGCCCCGGATCGCAGATGCGGACCGCGGGGCTGTCGAGTCGGGCAGCTAAATCTCCGCGGGTACCGCAAACCGGTACCCGTAGAAAAATCGCCTATGCACGCATCGGAGTCTGCCACCTGGCGGCCCGCGTGTGCAAAAAATCCGTCGCCCACCGGCGGTAAGTTGAGACCCGAAATGACTGTTCTCGAGATCCACCCCCCAGGGGCCGCCGAACTGCTCGACGGACTCAACCCGCAGCAGCGCCAGGCGGTACTGCACGAAGGCGCCCCGCTGCTGATCGTTGCCGGCGCGGGTTCGGGGAAGACGGCCGTGCTCACCCGGCGGATCGCCTACCTGCTGGCCGCCCGCGACGTCGGACCGGGCCAGGTACTGGCCATCACCTTCACCAACAAGGCCGCCGCCGAGATGCGCGATCGGGTGGCCCATCTGGTCGGCCCGCGGGCCCGCAACATGTGGGTGTCGACGTTTCACTCCACGTGCGTGCGGATTCTGCGCAATCAGGCCTCGCTGTTGCCGGGGCTGAACTCCAACTTCTCCATCTATGACGCCGACGACTCGCGCCGGCTGCTGCTGATGATCGGCCGCGATATGGGTATCGACGTCAAGCGGTACACCCCGCGGCTGCTGGCCACCTCGATCTCCAACCTCAAGAACGAACTGATCACCCCCGAGCAGGCCGTCGCCGCGCTGGAGCCCGGCGGGGACGACCTCGCCAAGGTGGTGGCCGAGGTCTACGCCGAATACCGGCGCCGTCTGCGCGGGGCCAACGCCCTGGACTTCGACGACCTGATCGGCGAGACCGTCGGGGTGCTGCAACGTCATCCCCAGATCGCCCAGTACTACCGGCGTAGGTTCCGCCACATCCTGGTCGACGAGTACCAGGACACCAATCACGCGCAGTACGTGCTGGTCCGCGAACTCGTCGGCGTCTCTGCGCCGGACACCGACACGGTGCCGCCGTCGGAACTGTGCGTGGTCGGTGACGCCGATCAGTCGATCTACGCCTTCCGCGGCGCGACGATCCGTAACATCGAGGACTTCGAGCGCGACTTCCCCAGTGCCACAACGATTCTGCTCGAACAGAACTACCGCTCCACCCAGACCATTCTGTCGGCGGCCAATTCGGTGATCGCCCGCAACGCAGGCCGCCGGGAGAAGCGGCTGTGGACCGACGCCGGCGAGGGTGAACTGATCGTCGGCTACGTCGCCGACAACGAGCACGACGAAGCCCGGTTCGTCGCCGCCGAGATCGACGGTCTTGTCGAAGGCAGAAGCGGAATCACCTCCGACGTCAATTTTGGCGACGTGGCGGTTTTCTACCGCACCAACAACTCGTCCCGCGCAGTCGAAGAGGTGTTCATCCGGGCCGGCATTCCCTACAAGGTGGTCGGCGGCGTTCGGTTCTACGAGCGCAAGGAGATCCGCGACATCGTCGCCTATCTGCGGGTGCTGGACAACCCCGGCGACGCGGTCAGTCTGCGGCGCATCCTCAACACGCCGCGCCGCGGCATCGGCGACCGCGCCGAGGCCTGCGTCGCGATCCACGCCGAGAACACCGGATCCACTTTCGCCGACGCACTGGCCGCCGCCGCCGAAGGCCGGGTGCCGATGCTCAACACCCGGTCGGAGAAGGCGATTGCGGCGTTCGTCGAGATGCTCGACGAGTTGCGTGCGCATCTGGCAGACGAACTCGGCGACCTCGTCGAAGCTGTGCTCGACCGCACCGGCTACCGCCGTGAACTGGAGTCGTCCAACGATCCGCAGGATCTGGCCCGGCTGGACAACCTCAACGAATTGGTCAGCGTCGCACACGAATTCAGCATCGACCGGGCCAACGCCGCCGCCCTCGCCGACGAGGATGACGGCGCTGACGAAGACCCTGCGGCCGGCGACGAGGATGTCCCGCCCACCGGCGTGCTGGCAGAGTTTCTCGAACGTGTCTCGCTGGTCGCCGACTCCGACGACATCCCCCAGAACGACGCGGGCGTGGTCACCCTGATGACCCTGCACACCGCCAAGGGTCTGGAGTTTCCGGTGGTCTTCGTCACCGGCTGGGAGGACGGCATGTTCCCGCACATGCGGGCGCTGGGCGATCCGACTGAATTGAGCGAGGAACGCCGGCTGGCCTACGTCGGCATCACCCGGGCCCGGCAGCGGCTCTACGTCAGCCGGGCCAAGGTGCGCTCGTCGTGGGGCCAGCCGATGCTCAACCCGGAATCGCGCTTCCTGCGGGAGATCCCCGAAGAACTGATCGACTGGCGCCGCACCGACACCGCGGTGGCCCCGGGGCTGAGCGCGCCCGTCGCCGGACGGTTCGGACCACCGCGTCAGGCGCCGGCGCGTTCGAGCGCTGGAAAGCGGCCGCTGATCGTGCTGGCACCCGGCGACCGGGTCAGCCACGACAAGTACGGCCTGGGCCGGGTCGAGGAGGTCTCCGGAATGGGGGAGTCGGCCATGTCGCTGATCGACTTCGGCAGTGCTGGCCGGGTCAAACTGATGCACAACCACGCCCCGGTGCAGAAGCTGTAAGCGATGAACAAAGGCCGGTTGGAGGCGTTCAGCGACGGGGTGCTGGCGGTCGCCATCACGCTGCTCGTCCTAGACCTCCACGCGACCCGCTATTCGCCGCTGTCGCTGCTCGACCAACTACGCCAGGAGTGGCCGACGTTCGCCGCGTACGTGGTGAGTTTCTTCGTCATCGGGGTGGTCTGGCTCAACCATCATGCGATCTTCCGGGTCGCGACCGCGGTGGATCACCGGGTTCTGGTCTACAACCTCATGCTGCTGATGTTCGTTGCCGCCATCCCGTTCAGTACGGCCACCTATGCCGAATTCGTTCGTGCGGGCGGCATGAACGCGAAGGTGGCCGTGCTCGCCTACGGGATCGCCATGGAGGGAATGGCGATCAGTTTCTCACTCATCCTGGGCCGGCTGCAGAAAGCGGGACTGACGGGCAACGGGTCGGTTTCCCGCGACCGGAAGCTGTCGTTGCAATACGGCATCGGCCATCTCGTCATTCCGCTGATCACCCTGATCGGGTGGTTTCGTCCGCACCTCATGCTGGCGCTGTACGCGATCGTCGTCAGCTACTACCTCGGCCCCGCTCGTCGGTCCCTGGACGTCCTCGACCGCCCCCGCGAGCCGGCGCGATAGCACTTCAGGGGGTGCGCCGCCGCAGCGTCACGGCGGCAAGGGCCAGCGCGGCCAGCGCGAACACGATCACCACGGCCATGTCGCGGACGGCGATGTGGGTCAGATGAACGTGCGTGTTGACTTCCTGCAGCGCCTCCAGCGCATAGCTGGCCGGCATCGCGTTGCTGAGCCACTCCATCCAGGTCGGCATCGCCGAGCGCGGGACGATGATCCCCGCGAGCAGTAACTGGGGGACGATCACCACCGGCATGAACTGCACCGCCTGGAACTCGGTTCGCGCGAAAGCGCTTGCCAGCAAGCCCAATCCGACACCCAGCACCGCGTTGATGACCGCGATCAGGATCACCCACGCCGGGCTGCCCTGGGTGCTGAACCCGAGCAGCAGGAAGGCCACCGCGCAGGCCAGTGCGGCCTGGGCTGCCGCTGCGATGGAGAACGCGGTGCCGTAGGCGGCCAGCAGATCGAACCGGCGCAGCGGCGTGGTGAGAATCCGTTCGAGGGTGCCCGAACCCCGTTCGCGTTGCATGGTGATAGAGGTGATCAGGAACATGATGAACAACGGGAAGAGCCCCAGCAGGATCAGGCACGTGGTGTTGAACGGCGCCGGCGTACCGGGCCGTACCGGAACGTCGGAGAACATGAAGTACATCAGCGTGATCACCGCACTGGGGACAACGAGAATCATGGCCAGACTGCGGTGGTCGGCCTTGAGCTGCTGCAGGATGCGCGCCGTCGTGGCCAGGTAGGCCCGCGGGTTCAGTCGCGTCGGGCGGCGGCGGTGTGCCGGATGATGGACAGGAACGCGTCCTCCAGAGACGTGCACCGGGTCTCCCTTCGCAGTCGGTCCGGGGTGGTGTGGGCCAGTAACAGGCCCTCCCGCATCAGGATCAGTTCGCCGCACTGGTCGGCCTCGTCCATGACGTGGCTTGAGACCAGCAGCGTGGTGCCGCGACGGGCGAGGGCGTGGAACTGATTCCACAAGTCGACCCGCAGCACCGGGTCCAGGCCGACGGTGGGCTCGTCGAGGATCAGCAGGTCGGGTTGGCACACCAGTGCGCACGCCAGGGATACCCGGGTGCGCTGGCCGCCGGAGAGGTTGGCGCAGACGGCCGTCGCGTGGTCGGTCAATCCAACGCCGTCGATCGCGGCGTCGGCGGCGTCGGCGGGCACGCCGTACAGCGCGGCGAAGTAGCGGACGTTGTCGATCACCCGCAGGTCGTTGTAGATGGTCGGATCCTGGGTGACGTAGCCGACGCGGCGGCGCAGCAGCGGCGATCCGGCGGGGTGGCCCAGCACCGTGACGGTTCCCGACGTCACCACCTGAGTCCCCACGATGCTGCGCATCAGCGTCGTCTTGCCGCAGCCCGACGGCCCCAGCAGTCCGGTGATGGCCCCCCGCGGAATCTGTACCGAGAAGTCGGGCAGCACCACCGTCTTTCCCCGGACGACCCGCAAATTGCGGGCATGGACGGCGAAGGGTTCGCGGGTCGGCAGTTCGTCGTCCATCACCCGGCACTCCAGCGTCGGGTCGCCGGATGCAGGGCGAGCGCCAGACTCGCCAACGGCAGCAACGGCATGAAGTACACCGGCCAGGCCAGGCGGGCGCCGGCGACGAACACACTGCCGAAGGTCAGTAGCGCGACCGCGGCGCCGAATACCACCATCCACCGGCCCACGCCGCGGCGCAGCAGCAACAGGATCACGCCTGCCACCGTAGACCCGGCGAACAGGACCGCCAGGAACCCCACTGCCACGCAGAACAGCCGGTCGGAGTTCCACCATCCGGTGATGAGTTCGGTGGCCAGCACCGCGGTGGCCCAGCCGCCGACGATTGCCGCGGCGCTCGCGGCGATAGGCGCGCCGGGTGATGGAGCCGGTGCGGGAGAAGGAACCGGTGTCGCAGCCTCCTCCGCCGGCGGCTCAGCCGGGATCGGATGCGCTACAACGGGATTGGTCGGCGCTACAAAGGGATTGGTCGCCTCAAGGGGGGCGCGGCGGATGATGTGGGTCCTGTCGTCACCGGCCGCGACGGTCTGAGCCGCTGCGGTGATGTGACCCGTCGCACCCGGTCGTCGCCGGATCCGGGGGAGCGAGCCGGACACGTCCGCCTCGCCGAGCGGGGAAGGACTCAGCCCGCGTAGCCGCCGACGGACACACCACGGGCGGCCAGCCACGGCACCGGGTCGATCCGGTTGTTCCCGCCGAGCAGGACCTCGAAGTGGCAGTGCGGGCCGGTGGAGTTGCCGCGGTTGCCGATGGTGGCGATCTGGTCGCCAGCCATCACTCGCTGGCCGATCTGCACATCCCAGGTGTTGACATGACCGTAGAGGGTCACCGTCCCGTCGGCGTGCCGGATCTTGACCCAGGCGCCGTAGCCGGCAGTCGGACCCGCGTCGACGACGACGCCGTCGGAGGCGGCATAGATCGGGGTGCCGATCGGGCCGGCCAGATCGATCCCGGCGTGCAGCGCGCCCCAGCGGTAGCCGAATCCGGAGGTGAAGATACCGTGCGTCGGCAGGACGAACAGAGGCTGCTGCAGGCGGGCCTCACGCACGGCGCGCTCGGCGGCGAAAGCGAGGCCTCGGGCCTGCTCTTCGGCGTGGACGGCGGCGTTCGCGGCCTGCGTGACCGCCACCACCTGCGGGCCCCGGTTCATCGGGCCTCCGGCCAGGGGGGTCTTCTCCGACGCCAGGACGGTACGGCTCTCCGGCAGCTGCTCCGGCTTGATCATCGTGTAAGCGGCTGCTGCGGCCGCGCCGGCGGCCACGGCGGCGATCAGCACCCGGCTCTTGGCGGCGCTGGTCGGCTGGCGGCGGTGCTGCGGAGTGCGCGGCAGGATGTCGGTGACTTCGGTGCTGCTGAATACTGGGCGCTCGACGCGAACAGTGGGCTTGCCGGAGTAGCGGTCCGGTACCTCAAGCAGGGGAGTCAGATCCTCGACGTCGCGCAGGCTTTCGATTTCCTCCGGGGACAGGGTCCTGGAAGACCGCACGCGCGGGTTGGATGGGGCCGACCGAAGCTGCGTCAAAACCAAGTCCTCAAGGGTCCGTGATCAAAGCGTTACAAAGTCTGGAGAACGGTAACCAATTCGACCCCCGGGTGGCAACCCGAGCGAAAATCCGGTCAGGGATTGTGATTTGAATCACGTGCCGCCCCGGCGGGCAGGAGCGGACGACTCGGGAATTCACCGGGTGTGCGGTATTTCATGGACAACCCGGTCAATCGGGCCTGCCGCCTGTGGTTACAGTTCCCTGCGGAGCGTCTTCGTCAAACTTCAGACAACGTAAGAGAGCCCGATGGACCTTTTCGAGTATCAGGCGAAGGAACTGTTCGCCAAACACCACGTCCCCAGCACCCCCGGCCGGGTCACCACCTCGGCGGACGACGCCAAGGCCATCGCCGAGGAGATCGGCCGTCCGGTCATGGTGAAAGCCCAGGTCAAGACCGGCGGACGTGGTAAGGCCGGCGGCGTGAAATACGCCGCCACCCCGGACGACGCCTACACCTCCGCGCAGAACATCCTCGGTCTGGACATCAAGGGCCACATCGTGAAGAAGTTGCTGGTCGCCGAGGCCAGCGACATCGCCGAGGAGTACTACCTCTCCTTCCTGCTGGACCGGGCGAACCGCACCTACCTGGCGATGTGCTCGGTCGAGGGCGGGATGGACATTGAAGAGGTCGCCGCGACCAAGCCGGACCGGTTGGCCAAGGTGCCTGTGGACGCCGTCAAGGGTGTCGACATCGCTTTCGCCCGGGAGATCGCCGAGAAGGGCCATCTGCCCGCCGAGGTGCTCGACGCTGCGGCCGTTACCATCGCGAAGCTCTGGGAGGTGTTCGTCGGCGAGGACGCCACCCTGGTCGAGGTGAACCCGCTGGTGCGCACCCCCGACGACCAGATCCTCGCGCTCGACGGCAAGGTCACCCTGGACGGCAACGCCGACTTCCGCCATCCCGACCACGCCCAGTTCGAGGACGCCGAGGCCACCGACCCGCTGGAGCTCAAGGCCAAGCAGCACGACCTGAACTACGTGAAGCTCGACGGCTCGGTCGGGGTGATCGGCAACGGCGCCGGTCTGGTGATGTCCACCCTCGACGTGGTGGCCTACGCCGGGGAGCGTCACGGCGGGGTCAAACCGGCGAACTTCCTCGACATCGGCGGCGGCGCCTCGGCCGAGGTGATGGCCGCGGGCCTGGACGTGATCCTGGGCGACAGCCAGGTCAAGAGCGTGTTCGTCAACGTCTTCGGCGGGATCACCTCGTGCGACGCGGTCGCCTCGGGCATCGTCAAGGCGCTGCAGATGCTCGGCTCCGATGCCAACAAGCCGTTGGTGGTGCGTCTGGACGGAAACAACGTCGAGGAGGGCCGGCGCATCCTGGCCGAAGCCAACCATCCGTTGGTGGTGGTCGCCGACACCATGGACGCCGGCGCCGACAAGGCTGCTGAACTCGCTTTCGCCGCTGCCGGAAAGGAAGCCTGACCCGTGTCGATCTTCTTGAACAAGGACTCCAAGGTCATCGTCCAGGGCATCACCGGCGGTGAGGCCACCAAGCACACCGCGCTGATGCTCAAGGCCGGCACCCAGGTCGTGGGCGGTGTCAACGCCCGCAAGGCCGGGACCACCGTCTCGCACACCGTCGCCGACGGCTCCGCCGTCGAGCTCCCCGTCTACGCGTC
>CAIRCP010000194.1 GCA_903877095.1 uncultured Actinomycetes bacterium
ACCGACCACCAGCCCTACCTCGACGCCATCGCCGACGAACTCAACGACCGACCCCGAGCGATCCTCGGATTCCGCACCCCCCGAGAAGTCTTCACCAAACTCCTCACCGACTCCGTTGCTTCCACCGCTTGACACTGCCGCGGCGTCTGCGGGATGACGACGGTCGGGGTCGACGCGAAGGTCTCGCGGCGCGCGGCGGCCAGCATCGCCCAGGCCAGCGGCGCGTCCACCGGTGCGCTCGGATCCTGCCCGCTCGGCGCCCCGGACCACCCGCCCGGCAGCGCCGGGGCCGCACGCACCGCCGTGCCCGGCGCCGGCACCGGAACGACCGGCGGGGCAGTGTCGACCGGTGCGGCGATCGGTGCGACGTCGGCCACCACGAGTGACGCCGCCGCAGCGGTGTCCGGCGGCGGTGGGTTTAGCGCGACAGCGGCCTGCGCCGGGGGCGGGGCGGGCTCGGTGGGCTCGTCGGCCGTGCGCGGCTCGGTAACCGGTGCCGCAGCCTGGGAGTGCGACGCCCCCCGGCCCGGCCGGGTCGAACCCACCGCCGTGGGCGGCCGCACGGCCCCGCCGCGCACGCCGACCTGCCGCGGCGGCTCGTCGGAGGTGGCGGCCCCCCGGCTTCCGGTGTCCGCGCTGTCCGTATCGGCGAAGGCAACCCCCGCCGCCTGCGTGCCCGCCAGCGACAACCCCAGCGCGAACACCACCGCCCCGACCCTGGCCCTCATGGAACCCCCATCCACTCTGCCCCCAGAGTGCCACTTCCGCCCTGAATTCGCGCTATGCGCAGGCTCGACGCACCCTTAGACCGGGAACCACCGCCCCTCGAACACCGTCCCCAGCACCGGAATGTGACCCAGCCCAACAGGATCCACCGCCAACGGGTCCGCCCCCAGCACCGTGAAGTTGGCCACCTTCCCCGGCGTGATGCTGCCCAGCGAATCCTCCATACGCCACGAATACGCCGCCTCGATGGTCACCGCCCGCAGCGCGTCGTACACCGAGATCCGCTCCGACGGCCCGGCCACCCGCCCACTCGGAGTCACCCGGTTCACCGCGAACGACGCCAGCGCCAGGGGCGACGACGGTCCCATCGGCAGGTCCGAATGCAGCGACAGCGGGATGCCCCGGGCCAGCACCGACGCCGCCCGCACCATCACGTCGGCGCGGTCAGCCCCCAGCCCGTGCGCCGCGTACTGATCGGCGAACCCCACCGGGTAGTACGAATTCGCCGACACGATGCAGCCCAGCGCGGCGATCCGGTCGATCTGCTCTTCGGTGGAGTTGGCGAAGTGCACGATCACCGTGCGATGGTCGGTGCGCGGATGCTCGGCCATCAGCGCCTCGACGGTGTCGAGCACCAGATCCAGACCGGCATCCCCGTTGACGTGAATGTGCAACTGCCAGTCTGCATTCCAGTACACCCGGGCGAAGGCGCGGAAGACGTCCGGCTGCATCATCCACTCGCCGTGGTGGCACAGGTCCGGGTTGCCGGCGTCGTCGAGGTAGGGCGAACGCATCTGCATCAACTGGCTGATGATCGCCCCGTCGGCGAACAGCTTCACCGCCCGGGGGAGTAGCCGCACCTTTCCCGATGACGCCCGCGCCACCTGCGCCTGCGCGTCGGCCACCGCGTCGGCCGGGTCCATCCCCGCGTCGGCCTGACTGCGTGCATCCACCAAAAAGGTTGACTCGAAGGGAGTTTCGGGCGCTCCGAGGATCTGCTCGTACAGCGCCCACGGTTCGACCGCCCACATGATGCCCGGCTCGTTGATCGCGGTGACGCCGTTGGCGTGCAGATACCCGGCCAGCAGTCGCAATCCGTTCGCCAGCCGCGACGGTGTCATGAACACCGGCGCCAACGACGGCAGCAGCAGGTTGGTCCCGGACTCCCACCAGTGCCCGGCCGCGAAGTCCACCATGTCCGACGCCACGCCATGGCCGGCCATCTGCTCGGCCGTCAACCCCAGCGCCGCAATCGCCGCGGAGTTCAGATAGAACTCGTGACAGGACCGCTGCCACACCATGATTGGCCGCGTCGCACTCACCGCGTCCAACGCCGCGCGGTCCAGCGGGCCGTGCCACAGCGCGTGATACCCCCACGAGAACAGCCACTCACCGGCGGGCAGCGCATGCTCCGCCTCGACCAGCCGCTGCCGGTACTCCTCCGGCGAACCCGCCGCCGGATACGTCCGCCCCGGCAGCACCCAGTCCTCGATCGCGATCACGTCGGTGGTCAGCGTGGTCGCCCCGAGGATCGGGTGCAGGTGCTGGTCGATCAGTCCCGGCACCACCACCGCGGAGGCGAACGTCTCGTCGACGGCGCCCAACGATCGCAGGTCGTCCAGCGGCCCGACGGCGACGATCCGCCCGTCCCGCACCGCCACCGCGGTCGCGTCGGGAACGTCGGCGTCCATCGTGACGACCCGACGCGCGGTAAATACGATGGTCTCGGACATGGCGGAATCCTCTTCGCCGGAGCCGGGCTGGTGACCACGAGGCCCCGAGATGTCAGCCCCGGCGACCGGCGGCGCTACCCCGGCCAGCGCCAGTCCCGCCGCGGTCAGCAGCGCGGTCCGGCGGTCCATCTGCGGCATAGCCGCAAACTCTAGAGACCATCGCCCGGTTTCGGACTGGAGCCACAGATAAGGCCCTCCGGAAAGTGATACTGCCCGCGATAGCACTCCGACTCTGCCCGATGAGCTGATATCACCGGTGGTATCGGTTTCTGCACAACGTATGTCCCTCCGGAACACGACACGCCCGGCAACCGCGCGATGATCTGCGCCATGTCCAACCAGATGCCCAAGTACACCTACCGTGCCGAGTGGGACGCCGAACGCCGTGAGTACCAGGCGCGCTGCCTGGAATTCCGAGGCCGATACGCCACGGCGTTCACCGCCCATGACGCCATCGAGGCCATGGAGCGGATCGTCGAAGAAGAACTCCCGTTGATGGCGCAGGCCGGCGAGTCGCCCCCGGAGCCGCTCACCGATCGCCACCTGAGTGGAAAGTTCCTGATCCGTACGTCGCCCAGCCTGCACGCGCGGCTCGTCGTCGAGGCCGGCGAACAGGGTGTCTCGCTCAACCAATGGGTTGTGTCCAAGCTCGCCGACCGTCCCCAGGCCTTCAGCCTGAACGAACTGTTCGACTAGGGCGTGTCTCCCGAATTGAAAGGTGTTGAACAGCGACGATTTCGCGGTGACACGTATGGGTGTGATTTCTGATGAGTTCTGGGCGGCTGTCGAATCGGTAATGCCCTCCGATGCGGGTAAGCGTGGTGGCAGGT
>CAIRCP010000195.1 GCA_903877095.1 uncultured Actinomycetes bacterium
AGCGTGCGACGTCACCACACCGACGACGCCACCACCATGCAGACGAAGGCCTCGCCCGCTACGCGGACGGGGCCTTCGCTACATCAACACCATCGGCATCCATGATGACGACATCAACCGCATCCACAGCGACGCTCAACACCCTGGCGTTCCCGGTGGCACCGTGGATGTTCGCCGCTGCCGGCCGGGAGTACATGCGCACCTACGGCGCCACCGCCGAGCATTTCGCCAAGATCGGCTGGAAGAACCACAAGCACTCGGTCAACAATCCTCACGCGCAGTTCCAGACCGAGTACTCACTCGACGACATCATGAACGCACCGATGATCTCCGATCCGGTGACCAAGCTGCAGTGCTCGCCGACCTCCGACGGCTCGGCCGCGGCGGTACTGGCCTCCGAGGCGTTCGTCGACAAGCACGGTCTGGCCGGGCAGGCCGTGGAGATCGTCGGGCAGGCGATGACCACCGACTTCGCTTCGACCTTCGACGGGTCGGCGCGCAACATCATCGGCTACGACATGAATGTGAAAGCCGCACAGCAGGTTTACGACCAGTGCGGCCTGGGTCCGCAGGACTTTCAGGTGATCGAACTGCACGACTGCTTCTCGGCCAACGAACTGCTGCTCTATGAGGCCCTGGGTCTGTGCGGCGAGGGTGAGGCGCCAAAGCTGATCGACGCCGGCGACACCACCTACGGGGGGCGCTGGGTGGTCAACCCGTCCGGCGGGCTGATCTCCAAGGGCCACCCGCTGGGCGCCACCGGACTGGCGCAGTGCAGCGAACTCACCTGGCAGTTGCGAGGCACCGCCGACAAGCGTCAGGTCGATCACGTCACCGCTGCGCTGCAGCACAACATCGGCCTCGGTGGGGCCGCGGTGGTCACCGCGTATCAGCGCGCCGAACGGTAGCCCGATCCACGGCAGCGTGAATTCCATCACCGATGACGTGCGATTATCCGTCCGTATACTTCGACGTACCGCTATTGCCGCGGACCGGGAAGGCGCATCGCCCGATCGCAGATCGCCCTCGCGACAGCGGGATCGCTCGACGGGAAGAACATCGATTCGAAGAACTCGCGCACGAACCGCCGGTAGCCATCCCCATCCAGTTCATCGGCCATCGCCCGCCGGGCAGCTACCGGATCGCCCGCAGCGATCCGGCTTCCGTCCACGAGCACCATCCCGGCCACGGACTCGGGTCGAAACCGGTTCGCTTCCAACACCACTCGGCACCCCATGCTGTGGCCCACCAGGATCGCCGGCGGCAACTCAAGGTTCCTCAGGGTTCGCGCCAGGCCGGCGCCGTAAGCGTTGATAGTGCATTCGGCCGGCGGGCCCGGGCTCGATCCATGCCCGGGTAATTCATATTCGACGACGGTTGTGCTGGATCGCAGCGAGTCGACCTGAGCGCGCCAGTCCGTCCGATCACAGGCGAACCCGTGGACGAAGACCAGCGGGGGCGTGGTCACGGTAATCGCGTTGCGGCGGTGGGCTTCTGACCCCCCCACAGGGCGCCTCCTCGATCGCGGATCGTCCTCGGCTTGTGCTTCACACTGCCTCCCAGCACCGTCGATCGGGTCCCCGGCCGTGCATTGAGGTCGACCCTACAAGGGCGCCGTTGTCACCCTGATTACTCGGCCTTCTAGTGGCAGGACAGGTCGACATAGGCGGTGTGGAACTCGTCGTGCTGCGGGCCGCCGTGATGCTCGTGGGGGTGGTCCTGGCGGACCGAGACCACCGAGCACTGATCCAGTGGGGTGTTGGCGTCCTTGGTCACGACGACGCGGGTGCCCTCGTCCTGCAGTGAGCTGATCTGGTCGCCGGCCGAGGTCGCCGAGTCGCCGTGGGCGGCACTGGCCATAACGATCGCCAGGGCTGCGAGCACGGGGGCGGCCAGGGTGGCGAGGGCGAACTTCTTGGTGGCGGTGGCGGTGGTCGTGTTCATGTTTATGAAGTTATGGCCCTGACCAGGGAGGCGGCATCGGGCGAAAGATGCGTTTCGCAGATGGCCCTATGGCGCAAATGATGCAGACCTAAAGCGCTATCACCGGATCGGCTGCGTCTGCCCTTCCATGGCGCACACTGGGTCAATGCCTACGGATAGGTGAACGCATGCCTGACAACGAGGACATCCTGGCCGCGCGGGTCGCGTGCTCGCGCGGTGATTGGCGCGCTGCTTACGAGTGCTTCGGCCGAGCGAGCCAAGCAGCGGAGTTGGACACCGATGACCTGTCCACTTTCGGCATGGTCGCGTGGCGGTTGGGGTACGGCAGGGAGTCGATCCGGTTGTCGGAGGATGCTTTCAACCGGTTGATCACCGAGAACCAACCGCAGAAGGCGGCGATGAAGGCTGCGGAGGTCGCTCTGCAGTGGTTCAACGGCGGAGACTGGACGATCACCCGGGTCTGGCTGAATCGTGCGCGCCGGTTGGTCGAACAGTCACCTGATGGTCAGGCGCTGGCGTACCTGCTGTACGTGGATTCGCAAGTGTCGATCTGTGAGGGCCGGTTCGATGACGGTTCGCGGCGCGCGGCGGAGTTGCAGGAGTTCGTCAGTCGGATCGGATCGCCCGGGTTGAACGCGCTCTCTTGGGCCGCCAATGGGCTGGCCAAGCTTCCTTTTGCCCGCACGAACGAAGGCTTCGCGGAACTGGACGAGGCGATGATGCCGGTCCTGGCCGGCCAGGTACCGGTGGATTGGGCGAGTGACATCTATTGCGGCGTGATTCACGAATGCCATCGGCTCGGGGATCTGAGCCGCATGAAGACGTGGACCACCGCGATGGACAAATGGCGCGAGGGCCCGGAGGTGGCAGCATCGTGGTACGGCACCACATGCGAGATCTACAAGTGGCAATTGCTCAGTGCCACAGACGATTACCGTGCGCTGGATGAGCGGCTGACCAACGCTTTGGCCGGCATCGAAGACTTCCACGCACCGACAACGGGACACGGCTACTACGAACTCGGCGAGCTGCGCCGCCGGCGGGGCGATATCGATGGCGCCCGTACGGCTTTCGCACGGGCCCGGGAGATCGGCTTCGATCCCCAGCCCGGAGAGGCGCTGCTGCGTTGTCAACTCGGCGAGGCCGCCGCCGCCGGGAACGACGTGCGGATGCGAATGGACGCCGAAGACGAGGTCGGTCGCATCCGGCTATTGCCCGCGTCCGTCGAGATCGCGCTGGCCCGCGACAGCCTCGACGAGGCGAACCACTACTGCAGCGAGCTCGAGGCAGGCGCCGAGAAGTATGACTCGCCAGGCTTTCGGGCCTGGGCTTTGCATGCCCGCGGGGCGGTGCTGATAAGACAGGGCAGACCAGCCGAAGCGTTGCCCATCCTGCACGACGCGATGCGACGGTATCGAAATACCCAGCGCCGCTACGAGATGGCACAGGTCTATGAGTGGATGTCGCAGGCCCACCGCGAGGTCGGCGACACCGACAGCGCTGCATCCGATGCGGCCAACGCCGAGTCGATCTACCAACAACTCGGCGCTAAGCCGATTCGGGCGGGCAACCGCGCTGCGCCCGGCGGGCTGACCAATCGCGAGGTCGAGGTTCTCGCCCGCATCGCGGTCGGCGCATCCAACCGCGACGTCGCCAAACTGTTGTTCATCAGCGACAAGACCGTCGGTAGGCACCTGGCGAACATCTTCGTCAAGCTCGGGGTTTCATCACGCACGGCCGCCGCGGCCTGGGCCCATGACAACGGGGTACTGCCAGGCAGCCTTGCGCCTACATCCTTTGCACCATAGGCAGATTCGACAAACGCATCTTTTGACCGATGCCGCCCGCCTGGTCAGGGCCATAACGTCGTCGCCATGAACGCCACAACAATGACGGCACGTGACGAAACCGCTGACGACATCTGTCGTGACTGTGGGTACGAACCAGAGCTGAAACGTTCACTGAACGGCTTCCAGATTTTCGCCGTCGCGTTCGCGTCGGTGTCGGTCGTGATGGGCATTTTCGCCACCTACGACGACGTGCTGGGGTCTATCGCTGATTTGGTGTAAGTGGTTTCAACCGCCTCCGGCGTGGGGCAGAAGGAATCACTGCAATGACCAAGACACTCAAGGGCGTGGATGCTCAGGTGCAAGAGCCGGCTGCGACCGGCGGGAACGTGGATGAGGGCCTCGCCCAGACCCGGGAGCTGACGGGGGCCGAGCGGGCCCTGGTGGGCGATCTGGTTCGCCAGGCCCGCGCTGAGGGGGTCGCGTTGACCGGCCCTGACGGGTTGCTCAAAGC
>CAIRCP010000196.1 GCA_903877095.1 uncultured Actinomycetes bacterium
ACCTGCCACCACGCTTACCCGCATCGGAGGGCATTACCGATTCGACAGCCGCCCAGAACTCATCAGAAATCACACCCATACGTGTCACCGCGAAATCGTCGCTGTTCAACACCTTTCAATTCGGGAGACACGCCCTAGCCGTCGGTCTAGGACAAAAGACCCTTACCGTCAGGCGACTGGGGGAGTTCCCTGGAGGAGTACCCGTCGTTGTGCAGGCGGGTGAAGGGGATCGAGATGGGGCTACGCGGCAGGCGGGTGCTCAGCGCTACAGCGCTGGTGGCCGCCGCTGCTCTTGCAACCGCATCCGTGGCCTGCGCTGAGGAGTCCGTGCTGTGGATGGGCGGCACCGGGGGAACTCTCGCCCAGTTGCTGCCCCCCGACCGGTTCGGCACGCCCGACACTTTCCTCGGCGGCGCCTTCCGGGACCACCAGTTCAGGGTGGTGGACTACCCGTCGGCGCTGTGGCCGATCACCGGCCTGAAGGACCCGACCTTGGGCGCCTCGGTGGATATCGGGGCAGCAAACCTGGTCGCCGCCGCGCGGACGACGCCCGGGCGGCTGGTGCTGGCCGGGGTGTCGCAGGGTGCGATGGCGGTTCAGCAGGCCCAGGCGGTTCTCAACAACGACCCCACGATTCCGTCGGACACCACCTTCATCCTGATCGCCGACCCGAACCTGGGCGCCTTCGCCGGCGCCTACGGCCGGTACATTCCGATCGTCGATTACACCCCGCGGCCGGCGCTGGACAACCGATTCACCACGATCGTCGTCAGCAACCAATACGACGGTTTCGGCGATCCGATCCGTCGTCCCGGGAACCTTCTGACGGTCGCCAACGCCATCATGGGGATGGCGGTAGTCCACCCGTTCGCCCACAACAGCGACCTGGCAGGCGTGCCGCCCCCCGACATCACCAGAACCGTCAACAGTCAGGGCGGCACCACCGTCAGCTATCGGATTCCCACCCAACAACTTCCGCTCACCAAGCCCCTGCGCGACCTCGGTGTCCCGGGCGGCGTCGTCGACGGCATCGACTCGGCATTGCGCCCGATCATCGACATGGGTTATCAGGTGTTGCCGACGCTGGGTGCGGACTGCCCCAGCCGCTTGGTGCCGGGGCGACGAGCTGTGCCGGCCACCGTCCTGCGCGACTCGCCGAGCGGAAGAACCCGGCCGGTTACCGGTTCAGCGCGAACTGCAGGTTCTTCTTCGCCGCCCGCCGCAGCTGGAACATTCGGGCGGCGCTCACCAAGGCGGTGATCAGACCGCCACACACGGCCGCCAGCAGAATGGCCACCCCCAGCGGCAGATTCCAGTGCCAGCTCAGGAAGGTGAACGGGGTGGAGGCGGTGTTCTGCGTGATGAAGATCAGCAGCACGATGAGGATGAGGAAGCCGAGGATCAGCGACGTCCAGAGCGCCGCGGCCCGGGTGAACCCGACCTCTTCGAGATGCTGAACGGGAAGGGGGTCGCCCTGCGACTCGGCCGGCACCGGCTCACCCTGCGAAACATGCGGTTCCCTGCTCATCGGATCATCTTGGCCTCTCTGAGCCCGGAAGGGAACCATCAAACGGGCCACAGGACGGTAACGGAACGTCGACAGCCGTTAGGGTCGTCGTAACTGGAGGTGAAAGGACGCCGATGGGGAAGCCCCTCCGCTGTCTGGCCGCCGTCGTCGTGGTGGCTGCCGTGGTGCCCCTGGCTTCGGGCTGCGGTAGTTCCAATCCGCTGGGCGGCGGCACGCTGTCGGGCGACCTGAAATCGCTCGTGGTCGGATCCGCGGATTTCCCCGAGTCCAAAATCATCGCCGAGATCTACGTACAAGCCCTGCAGGCAAACGGGTTCACCGTCGCCCGCCAGTTCGGCATCGGCAGCCGGGAGACGTACATCCCTGCCGTCCGCGACCACTCCATCGATCTCATCCCGGAATACACCGGCAACCTGCTGCAGTACTTCGACCCCAAGAGCACCGTCACCAAGCCGGACGAGGTCGAATTGGCCTTGTACCGAGCGCTTCCCGGTGACCTGGCGATCCTTGCCCCGTCGTCGGCCAACGACTCCGACACCGTGACCGTCACCAAGGACACCGCCGCCATGTGGGGTCTGAAGAGCATCGCGGACCTGGCGCCCTTCTCGGCAGGAGTCAAGTTCGGGGCGCCCTCGGAGTTTCTCAACCGTGCCCAGGGGCTACCCGGCCTGCGGGCCCGCTACGACCTGTACATCAGCCCGGACAACTTCGTCGCCATCAGCGACGGCGGCGGTCCCGCGACGGTGCGGGCGCTGACCGGCGGAACGGTGACCGCGGCGAACATCTTCAGCACCTCGCCGGCGATTCCACAGAACGGCCTGGTGGTGCTCCAGGATCCCAAGCACAACTTCCTGCCGGGAAACGTTGTGCCACTGGTGAGTTCACAGAAGATGTCCGATGACCTGAAGAGAGTTCTGGACAAGGTCTCTGCCAAGCTCACCACCGAGGACCTGACCGATCTCAACGCCTCGGTGTCGGGGAACTCGGGCGTCGACCCCGACGCGGCGGCCCGGAAATGGGTGCAGGACAACGGCTTCGACACTCCGATCGGGAAATGATGATCGTCTTCCAAGGCGTCACCAAGCGCTACCCGGACGGCACCGTCGCGGTGGACGACCTGAACCTCGAGATCCCCGAGGGCAGCCTGACCGTCTTCGTCGGCCCATCGGGCTGCGGGAAGACCACCTCGATGCGGATGATCAACCGAATGGTCGATCCGACCTCCGGCGCGGTGTTGGTCGACGGTCGCGACGTGCGCTCCGTGGACCCCGTCACTCTGCGGCTCGGGATCGGTTACGTGATCCAAAGCGGCGGACTGATGCCCCATCAGCGGGTGATTGACAACGTCGCCACAGTGCCGGTGCTGACCGGAAAGCCGCGCCGCGCCGCCCGCCAGGCGGCTTATGAGCTGATGGAACGGGTGGGCCTGGACCCCAAATTGGGCGAGCGTTATCCCGCGCAGCTTTCCGGTGGCCAGCAGCAGCGTGTCGGGGTGGCCCGTGCGCTGGCCGCTGACCCGCCGATCCTGCTGATGGACGAACCGTTCTCGGCTGTCGATCCGGTGGTGCGCGAAGAGTTGCAGGCCGAAATCCTGCGCCTGCAAAGCGAATTGCGGAAGACCATCGTCTTCGTCACGCACGATATCGACGAGGCCGTCAAACTGGGTGATGCCGTGGCGGTGTTCGGCGTCGGTGGCACGCTGCAGCAGTTCGACAAGCCGGCCCGATTGCTGTCGAACCCGGCCAGCGACTTCGTCGCCGACTTCATCGGCACGGATCGGGGGTATCGGCTGCTGCAGTTCTACTCCGCGTCCAGCCTTGATCTGCGTCCGGTGGCCACGGTGACCGAGGACGAGATCGACGGCGTGGTGCTCGGCGACGACGAATGGCGGTTGGTGGTGCGATCCGACGGGTCCCCGTTCGGCTGGATCGACGCCGACGGGGTCGAACGCTACGGCCAGGACAGTTCGCTCTACGACAGTGTGACGGCCGGCGGTTCGCTGTTCCGGCCGGCCGGGACCCTGCGCTCGGCGCTCGACGCGGCGTTGTCGTCCCCGTCGGGGATCGGCGTCGCGGTCGACGACGACGGCGCGGTGGCGGGCGGCGTCGATGCCGACGATGTCATCCACGCTCTGGACACTCAGCGGCACGCCGCTGTCGACATTCAGCGGCCCGCCGCTGGGTTGCCTGACCCGGACTGACGCGCCCGTGCGCTACTTACTGACCCACCTCGACACCGCCTGGGCGCTGACGCTCATCCACCTTCGCCTGGCGTTGATTCCGCTGCTGCTGGGCTTGCTGATCGCGGTGCCCCTCGGTTCCCTGGTGTGGCGGCACCCGACCCTGCGGCGGATCACCACGGTGATCGCCAGCATCATCTTCACCATCCCGTCACTGGCGCTGTTCGTGGTGCTCCCGTTGCTGATCCCCACCCGCATCCTCGACGAGACCAATGTCATCGTCGCGTTGACGCTGTACACCACGGCACTGCTGGTGCGGACGGTGCCCGAGGCGCTGGACGCAGTGCCCGCGCCGGTGCGTGACGCCGCCACCGCGGTGGGTTACAGCCGAGTCGGTCAGCTGTTGAAAGTCGAACTGCCACTGTCGATTCCGGTGCTGACCGCCGGGCTTCGGGTGGTGGCCGTCACCAACATCTCGATGGTCGCCGTCGGCTCGGTGATCGGCATCGGCGGACTCGGCGTCTGGTTCACCGAGGGCTACCAGGCCGACAAGAGTGACCAGATCATCGCCGGGATCATCGCCGTCTTCGTCCTGGCGATCGTCGTCGACGTCCTCATCCTGTTGGCCGGCCGGCGGCTGGCGCCCTGGGCGCGTGCGCAGACCGGTGAACGGCGCATCACCGCCGGAACAAGCCGCACCACCGCCGAGGTCGCGGCGTGAACTTCCTCCAGCAGGCCTGGGCCTACATCTTCACCGCCGAGAACTGGGCCGGGAAAACCGGCCTGAGCGCCCGGATTGTGGAGCACCTCCAGTACACCGGGGTGGCGGTCGCGGTGTCTGCGCTGATCGCCATCCCCATCGGCCTGGCCATCGGCCACACCGGCCGCGGCTCCTTCCTGGTCGTCACCGGTGTCAATGCGTTGCGGGCGCTGCCCACGCTGGGGGTGCTGCTGCTGGCGGTGCTGCTGTGGGGACTGGGCCTGCTGCCCCCGACCGTCGCACTGAGTCTGCTGGGCATTCCGCCCCTGCTGGCGGGAACCTACGCCGGCATCGCCAACGTGGACCCCAAGGTCGTCGACGCCGCCCGCGCCATGGGAATGACCGAACGTCAGGTCCTGACCCGCGTCGAGATCCCCAATGCGCTGCCGCTGATCGTCGGCGGCCTGCGGACCGCCACCCTGCAGATCGTCGCCACCGCGACCGTGGCGGCCTACGCCAGCCTGGGCGGCCTGGGCCGCTACCTGATCGACGGCATCAAGGTGCGGCAGTTTTACCTGGCCCTGGTCGGGGCGCTGATGGTGACGGTCCTGGCCCTGCTGCTCGACAGTGTGCTGGCGCTGGCGGTGTGGGCCTCGGTGCCCGGCACCGGCCGGCTGCGCCGCCGGATGCCCCAACCGCTCATCGACGACGAGGTCCGATTGGAGTCCGGGGCCCCTCGCAGGACTCCGGACTACAGCGGCGGCAAGGCGTCCCTTACGGTAGAAGGGTGGTAACTGCAGCCCAAGGTGCCGGCGAGAACGCCTGGCCCGCCGTCCTGACCTGGCGCTCTCATAACGCGGCCCGTTTCGAATCGACCAGGGTCGCGATCACCGGCAACCGCATCCGTGCGCACGGCCGGATCGTCGCTGCGGCGACGGACGCCCATCCGGCGTTCAGCGCCTCCTACAACCTGGTGACCGACGACAGTGGCGCCACCAAACGGCTGTCGCTCGACCTGACGACGGCCGAGCGGGAACGGCAACTGTCGATCGCCCGGGACGAGGAGAACATGTGGCTCGTCACCGGACATGAGGGCGAGTCCCGGGCGGCCTATGACGGCGCCCTCGACGTCGACATGGTGCTCAGTCCGTTCTTCAACGCGCTGCCGATCCGCCGGACCGGCCTGCAGCGCACCTCCGAGACGGTGACACTGCCGGTGGTCTACGTCTACCTGCCGTCGCTGACGGTGACGGCCGCCGAGATCACCTACACCGGGTCGGTCGGCGGCGCGGGCATCAAGCTGAAATCGCCGGTCGCCGAGACCACCGTCGTCGTCGACGACGAGGGCTTCATCATCGACTACCCGGGCCTGGCAGAGCGGATCTGATCACCGAGCCGGCGCGCCCGGCCGCGGCGAGTTCCTCGCGCCAGTTCTCCTCGCCCAGAACGATCGTGACGATGTCCGGTCGGGAGAAGCTTTCGAACCGGACCCGCGCGGCGTGTCCGGCGTCGACCAGTTCTGCCACCGAGCCCTTTTCGACCAGCGCTGCCCGGGCCCGATGCAGCAGGTCGAGAGCATGGTCCAGGCTGGGGACGAGTTGTTCGGCGTTCGCCTCGCACATCGCCCGGACCAGATCCGGGCTGGTGCCGGCCACCCGGGTGCCGTCCCGGAAGGATCCGGCCGCCAGCGCGAAGGCCAGCGGAACCTCGCCCGCGTTGGCTGCGAGCGCCTCGGCCAGTAGATGCGGCAGGTGGGAGATCGCGGCCGCGGCGGCGTCGTGCTCGTCGGACTTGGCCGGAACCACCACAGCACCGCAATCCAGAGCCAGGCGCATCGCCTGGGCCCAGACCGCGGCGTCGACGTGCTCATCGACGCTCAGGACCCAGGGCGCCCCGGCGAACAGTCCGGCCGCACCCGCCCTCCACCCTGAGTGCGCCGTACCGGCCATCGGATGCCCGCCGACGTAGCGATCCAGCAACCCGGCGCAGCGCACCTCGTCCAGAACGGCACGCTTGACGCTGATGACATCAGTCAGCGGACATTCCGCGGTCACGTCGGCGACGTGGCCCAGCAACTGTCCGACGGCTGGCATGGGCACGGCCAGCACGATGAGCGCCTGACGTTCGGCCGCCCAGGTGAGTGCCCCGGTCAGATCGGTGGTGGCGTCGAATCCGGCGGCGCGCGCTGCGTCGGCGTTCACGTGGGACCGGTTGTAGCCGACGGCCTCGCGGCCGGCGGCGACCGCCGCGCGGAGCACCGACCCTCCGATCAGACCCAACCCGAGCACGCACACCGGTGTTTTCGTCACTTTTCCAGGTTGGCACACGACCAGCCACCGGTCGTGCGGGCGCTGGTCAACCGGCCTGTCCAACGACTAGCGTATGCGGCCATGGCAGGACAGCGAGCAGAACGCGGACCGGTTCCGGCTCGTTCCGATGCTGCGGACACCCCGGACGGCTTCGCAGTGGCGGTGGTGCGCGAGAACGCCGCCTGGCGTTGCACCCCATTGAGTGCGAACGCGCTGGTCAGCTTGTCCGCCGCGGAGACCGAACTGCGGGAGTTGCGTAGTGCCGGCGCGGTGTTCGGTCTGCTGGACATCGACGACGAGTTCTTCGTGATCGTGCGGCCTGCACCGTCGGGCGCCATGCTGCTGCTCTCCGATGCCACCGCCGCGCTGGATTACGACATCGCCGCAGAGGCGCTGGAGAAACTGGACGCCGATATCGCCCCGGAGGATCTGGAGGACAGCGACCCGTTCGAGGAGGGCGATCTGGGCGTGCTGGCCGATCTCGGCCTGCCCGATGCCGTGCTCAGCGTGATCCTGTCGGAGACCGACCTGTACGCCGACGAGCAGATCGGCCGGATCGCGCGGGAGATGGGTTTCGCCGAGGAACTGTCGGGGGTTCTCGACCGCCTGGAACGGTGAGGTTTTCGCTTTCCGACGACGACCTGATCCGGGCGGCCATTGACGCAGCCGGGATGGCCGGTGCCGACGACGTTCCGATCGGTGCGGTGGTGTTCGACGCCGGCGGGCGCGAACTGGCCCGCGCGGCCAACGCCCGCGAAGCGCTCGGCGATCCCACCGCCCACGCCGAGATCCTGGCTCTGCGCGCCGCCGCCGTGGTGCACGGGGACGGCTGGCGGCTGGAAGGCGCCACGCTGGCGGTCACGGTGGAGCCCTGCACCATGTGCGCCGGCGCGCTGGTGATGGCTCGGGTGGCGAGGGTGGTGTTCGGGGCGTGGGCGCCCAAGACCGGCGCGGTGGGCTCACTGTGGGACGTGGTGCGCGACCGCAGGCTGACGCACCGGCCCGAGGTCCGCGGCGGCGTGCTGGCCGAGGACTGCGCGACGCTGCTCGACACGTTTTTCGCCCGTCACCGTGATTTGGGCTGACGATTTGGGCTAGCCGAGGCCGGAACGTAAGCTTTCCCGCGGTGGCGTGTCCGAGCGGCCTAAGGAGCACGCCTCGAAAGCGTGTGAGGGGTAACCCCCCTCCGAGGGTTCAAATCCCTCCGCCACCGCCATAAGTACCCGGCCTGTTCCAGCAGTCAATGTGGGGTTTTCTGCTGGCCCTGCGGTTGCGGTCAGGCTGTCAGCCCGCTCTGTCGTCCCTGCTCAGGATCACGTTGTCCACCCACAAGGTTCGCGACTTCGGCCCGATGTACATCGCGGATGACCATTCGCCGAGCGGGTTACCGACGACGGTCGCATTCTCTTGGAACGCCGGACCGCACAGCGCGGTGTCGCACAGCATCCAGCTCCCGGACTGCGCGCCGGGCGCGAGTTTCACAATGTAGCTGCCCGGCGGGATCGCCGCCGCCATGCCGTCCCTCGGATGTATACCGACCGAGAAGACGCCGGTGCCGTCGGATCCGCCGCCCCATTCGTACAGCGAACTGGCGACGTCCGTCGCTCTCGGCTGGGCGGCGCCGGGAACCGCGGTGACGGTCGCTGTCGCGGTTATGGTGACCATCAGAGGTGATGACGCGGCGTCAATCGGATCGCAACCGCCGAGGCACAGTACGGCCGGCGTCAACGAGAGCACGACGACGGGGATCGAGCGGGCCGGCATTCTCGATAGTGGTCCGTGTGCCGTGGTCACCGTGTCCCCTGTTCCCCGCCGAGATGAGCGTGCGCTGTGTTGTGGGGCTCATCCATAGCCCGTTTGGGCAAACCGGGTACTAGTCCTCGGTCCTTCGGTCGTGAATCACCCAACCGATTGGGTACTAGAACGCGACTTATTCGAAAGGCCTATGGGCGACGTGGATTCCCAGCCCCGATCGCCCCGACGGGCCAAACGGCCCTAGGTGCCCGGCCAGGAACCCGACCCCGACGTTTCATGGGCATAATGAGGACGTGCGAAAAACAGGCGTCTAGGGCGCGGTGAGACGGATGGTCGGAGATGTCAGCAGTCACGTTATTCCCGAGGTTTGAGGGGTTGTCCGTCACGTAATTCCCGACCTGCCGTCACGTAATTCCCTACCTGTTGGGGGCGTGTCCGGCGGGGTTGGGGTGCTGCTCAGGTTCGCTCCGCTCAGGGC
>CAIRCP010000197.1 GCA_903877095.1 uncultured Actinomycetes bacterium
ACCTGCCACCACGCTTACCCGCATCGGAGGGCATTACCGATTCGACAGCCGCCCAGAACTCATCAGAAATCACACCCATACGTGTCACCGCGAAATCGTCGCTGTTCAACACCTTTCAATTCGGGAGACACGCCCTAGCCGGGCTTGCTGCGGCCAGGAGACGTTCTGACGCTGATAGCTGCCGAACATTCCGCCGAGGATGTTCGCCATCGCGAGGTCGGACAGGTCGCCGGCGCCCATTCCGTTGACCATCAAGGCCACGTTGGCGGCGCCGGCTCCTGTTGCGGTGGACAGCGCCACACCTGCAGCTGTGATGCCAATTCCCAATGCGCGCAGAGACTTTACCAATTCAGCGACCTTTTTAACGGCGCCGATTCATTTGCTCAGCGACGGAAGGACGCTAGCTGTGACCTGTTTGAGCGTCAAATCCGCGACTTCGGAAGACCGGTGCGAGCGCGGCGCGGTCCTGCTCGTCCAACCCGGACTGGATCAATTTCACCCATCCCGGGGCGGGGCTTGGCCGGGTAGAGTCCACCAGTTCTGCCCGCGTCGACGCCGCCGTCATCGGGAACTTAAGTGTTCAAGGGTGATGGGTGATCCAGACTTGTTAGGCACGCACTGATAAGGAGGTGATCCGATCCTCGGCACCGAACCCACCCTGACCCGGGAAGCTCTGGCAGAACTGCCACCCGACATCGCCACCAGCCCGTTGTTCAACGGCGACCTGGCGCCGACGCCGGCGAGTCGGCGCACCTGGACCACCTACAACTTCGCCGCCCTGTGGATCGCGATGGCGCACTGCCTTCCGACCTACATGCTGGCCGGGGGCCTGATCGCGCTGGGCATGAACTGGTGGCAGGCGCTGCTCACCATCGCTCTGGGCAACCTGATCGTGCTGATACCGATCCTGCTCAACGCGCACCCGGGCACCAAGTACGGCATTCCCTTCCCGGTGCTGGCGCGCAGCAGTTTCGGGACCGTCGGTGCGAATGTTCCGGCCCTGCTGCGCGCGATCGTGGCCTGCGGGTGGTTCGGCATCCAGACCTTTATCGGCGGGGAGGCGGTGCGGACCTTCCTGACGGCGGTGTGGCCTGGATTCGGCCAGATCGGCAGCGGCGCAAGCATTCTGGGTCTCAGCGTGCCCAGCGCCATCACCTTCGGGATTTTCTGGCTGATCAACATCGGCATCATTCTGTTCGGCATGAACGCGGTGCGGGTGTTCGAGGGTTGGAGCGCCCCGCTCATCCTGCTCATGGGTGTGTGGCTGCTGGTGTGGGTGGTCATGCGCGCCGGCGGCCTCGGGCCGATGTTCGACCGGCCCAGCGGTTTCGCCACCTCGGCCGATTTCTGGAAGGTGTTCGTGCCCAGCCTCACCGGTATGGTCGGCTTCTGGGCCACGCTGAGCCTGAACATTCCGGACTTCACCCGATTCGGGCGCAGCCAGCGCGAACAGCTACTGGGCCAGACGCTGGGTCTGCCCACCACCATGATCGCGTTCAGCGCGATGGCGGTGGTCATCACCAGTGCGTCGCAGACCATCCTCACCGGCAGCGACCCCAAGACACTGTGGGACCCGGTGGTGCTGCTCAGCCAGATCACCAGCAGCACAGCGCCACCCGGTCTCGACGCGCCATTGCTCTCCGGTGACGGCACCCGCCTGCTGGTCGCCCTACTCAGTCTGTTCGGCGTCGCGGTGGCAACGATCAGCACCAACATCGCGGCTAACGTCATCAGCCCTGCGAACGACTTCGCCAACTGTGCCCCGCGACTGATCAGCTTTCGGACCGGCGGGGTGATCACCGGCGTGATCGGCATTCTCATCATGCCCTGGAAACTGCTCGCCAGCGCCGACACCTATATTTTCAACTGGCTGGTTGGCTACAGCGCACTGCTGGGCCCCATCGCCGGCATCATGGTGGTCGACTACTGGCTGATCCGGCGCAGAGAACTCGACGTACCGGACCTCTACCGCGTGAACGGCCGCTACGCCGGGGTGAACTGGATTGCGATGGGGGCCTTATTGATCGGCGTCGCGCCCAATGTCCCCGGCTTCCTGCGCAGTGTGCAGGTGTTGGACGGCGGCCCCGACGGGTGGGATGCGATCTATCCCTACGCCTGGTTCACCGGTTTCATCGTGGCGGCAGTGCTGTACCGAATTGGTATGGGCCGCAGCCGATTCGGACGGAGGGCGTCGTGACAACCGATTACAACCCGATCGCCGAGCAGTATCAGCGGTCCAAGCAGCAGCCGTGGCGGACCTTCGTCGAGTGCTTCACTCTGATGGATCTGATCGGCGACCCCGCCGGCCTGAGCGTCCTGGATCTGGCCTGCGGGGAGGGGTTCTACACCCGGTTGATCCGGCACCGCGGCGCGGCGCGGGTACGGGGACTCGACCTGTCGGACGGCATGATCGCCCTTGCCCAAGCGCAGGAGGCGGCGCAGCCCATGGGGGTCAGCTACGCGGTCGGCGACGCCCGGGAGTTGTCCGGCGACGACCCCGTCGACCTGGTTGTTGCCGCCTATCTGCTCAACTACGCCCGGACCCCGGAAGAACTCCAGACGATGTGCGACGGAATCGCCCGCTCGCTGAAACCGGGGGGCCGGTTCGTCACCGTCAACACCAATCCGGCTCTGGACGTCACCGCCGCCCCGTCGTACCGCGAATACGGATTCGAGATCAGTACGCCCGGGCCCTGGCAGGAGGGCGCCCCGATCCAGTGGACGTTCTACCTCGAGGATGGGTCGTTCTCGATCGAGAATTACCACCTGAGTGTGGCCGCCCACGAAAAGGCGTTGCGGGAGGCCGGTTTTCGCGAAGTCCGATGGCACCCAACGAGACTCTCTTCCGACGCTCTGGTGGACCATGACCGGTCCTACTGGTCGACGTTGACCGATCAGTCGCCGTTCGCTTTCATCGAGTGCGTCAAGTAGGACGAAAAAGGCCGGCGCGGAGCCCCTACAGAGCCCTGCGCCGGCCTTCGCGCCGGAACTAGATGCGTTTGCCCGGCGGACGGGCTCCCTTCGCCATACCCAGACCCTTGACCGGTGGAGCGTCCGCGGCCGGCGCCGCCTGCACGGTCTCGGCCGGGGCCGATTCGGCGGCGGGCTGAGCCGGCTCGGGCGTCGGAGCGGCAGCGGCGGGCGCAGCGGCCTTGGCGCCCGGGCGCTTGGCCCCGGCCGCCATCCCGAGACCCTTCACGGGCACGGCCGGCGCTGCGGGAGCGGCGGGTGCGGCCTCCGCGGCAGGTGCTGCAGCCGGTGCAGCTGCGGCAGTCGGTGCGGCCGCCTTGGCGCCGGGCCGCTTGGCCCCCGCCGCCATGCCCAGGCCCTTGGCCGGAGCCTGGGTTGCCGCCGGAGCCGCCGATGCGGCGGGTTCGGCCGGTGCCGCTGCCTTGACGCCGGGACGCTTGGCGCCGGCTGCCATACCCAGACCCTTTGCGGGCGCGGCGGGTGCGGCCGGGGCTGCGGGAGCAGCGGCCGGCGCGGCGGCCACCGGTTCGGGGACCGGCGTGGGTGCCGCAGGCTTCGGCTTGATGGCCGGTGCGGCGAGCTTGGCTGCGGTGCCCTTCTCCGGCAGGGCCACGGCGCTGCGGTCCAGCGAGCCCAGCAGCAGCTGGGCCACGTCGACGACCTCGACCTCTTCGGCCTTGCCGCGGTCGCCGACACCGTCGGACAGCATCACCCGGCAGAACGGGCAGCCGGTGGCGATGGTCGTGGCGTCGAGGGTCAGGGCCTCGTCGACCCGCTCGTGATTGACCCGTTTGCCGATGTGCTCTTCCATCCACATCCGGGCGCCGCCGGCGCCGCAGCAGAAACCGCGGTCGGCGTGCCGGGGCATCTCGGTCAGCGTCGCGCCGGACGCGCCGATGAGCTCGCGAGGCGCGTCGTAGACCTTGTTGTGCCGGCCCAGGTAGCACGGGTCGTGGTAGGTGATGGTGCCGCCGCCGGCACCGTTGGCGGAAGTGCCGCCGGCGCCGTTCGACCCGGTCACCGGGATTAGCTTCTTGTCCCGGACCAGCCGGTTGAGCAACTGGGTGTGGTGCAGCACGGTGTAGGTGCCGCCCACCTGCGGGTACTCCCGGCCCAGAGTGTTGAAGCAGTGCGGGCAGGTGACGACGACCTTGCGGTCGACCCGCTCGACGCCTTCGAACAGCTCGTTGATGGTCTCGACGTTCTGCGACGCCAACTGCTGGAACAGGAACTCGTTGCCGGAGCGCCGCGCCGAGTCACCGGTGCAGGTCTCGCCGTCGCCCAGGACCAGGAACTTCACCCCGGCCGCGGACAGCTGTTGGGCGACCGCCTTGGTGGTCTTCTTGGCTCGGTCGTCCAGGGCGCCGGCGCAGCCGACCCAGAACAGGTACTCGAAGCCGGCGAACGACTCGACGTCCTTGCCGTAGACCGGAACGTCGAACGGGACCTCGTCGATCCAGGTGAGCCGCTCCTTGGAGTTCTGGCCCCAGGGGTTGCCCTTGCTTTCCAGGTTCTTGAAAAGGCCGCTCAGCTCACTGGGGAACTCCGACTCCATCATCACTTGGTAGCGGCGCATATCGACGATGTGGTCGATGTGCTCGATGTCCACCGGGCACTGCTCGACGCACGCCCCGCAGGTGGTGCACGACCACAGCACGTCGGGGTCGATCACACCGAGGGATGCGGCGTCACCCACCAGGGGGCGGGTGGCCTGCAGCGGGGAGTCGGCGGGAACGCGCTCGAAGCCGGACTCCGGGACGTGATGCGGGTCCTCGTGGCCGAGTTCCAGGCCGCCCTCTTTGTCGGCGAGGTTGTCTTTGGCGATGTCTTTGTCGCCGAAGATGTAGGGCGCCTTGGCGAACATGTGGTCGCGCAGGTTCATGATGACGAGCTTGGGAGACAACGGCTTTCCGGTGTTCCACGCTGGGCACTGCGACTGGCAGCGGCCGCACTCGGTACAGGTGGTGAAGTCCAGCCTGCCCTTCCAGGTGAAGTCCTCGATCTTTCCTCGCCCCAGTACTGCGTCCTCGGCGGGATCCTCGAAGTCGATGTACTTGCCCTCGTACTCCACCGGCAGCAGCGGGCCGAGCGCATTGGGCAGACGCTTGAAGGTGACGTTGAGCGGAGCCAGGCCGATGTGCAGGTGCTTGGAGTGCAGCACGATCAGCAGGAACACCAGCATCACGCCGATGTGCAGCAGCAGCGCGACGGTCTCGATGATCTCGGTGGTGTGCAGGCCCAGCGGACGCAGCAGGGCCCCCATCGGATGGGAGAAGAACGCCGACTTGCCGTAGGGCAGGTTCCCGTTGGCCACGGCCGCACCGCGGAACAGGGCGTAGGTCCAGATGACGTTGAAGATCATGAACAGAATCAGCCAGGCGCCGCCGGTGTGTGAACCGTAGAACCGGGAGGCCCGGCCGTAGTCCTTGGGCTCCGAGCGAAGCCGGATGATCGCGAAGACGATGATGCCCAGCAGCACCGCGACGGCGAAGAAGTCCTGCAGGAAGCCGAGGATGCCCCACTTGCCGATGACGGGAATGTGGAACTTGGGGTTGAACAGCACGCCGTAGGCCTCGAGGTACACGGTGCCCAGGACGAAGAAGCCCCACATCGTGAAGAAGTGCGCGATCCCGGGGATGGACCACTTCAGCAGCCTGGTCTGGCCGAACACCTCTTTGGTCTGATTGGCGAGCCGCTCACCGAGGTGGTTCTTGCGGCCGCGCTCGTCGGCGGTGGGCTGTCCGGAGCTGATCAGTTTGTTCAGCCACAGCACGCGCTTGACGGCGAGCACTCCAACGATGGCGGTCATCGTCAGACCGACGATCAACCGGATGAGAGTCTGCGTTTCCACGACGTTCCCTCTTTTTGAGTGTGAGGGTCACCCCCGGGTGCTCACTGCGCACACGGATGACCCGGTTTCGGTGGTTCATCGTCGCATTTGGGGCGACCGTCGCGCGACTGAGGTCGCATTAACAGCCGCTGACGTGACGGGTTCCTCAGTCCAGGATCGCTCTGAGCATCGACAGCATTTCCGAGCGGGACTGCGCGCCCAGCCGGCGCCGGATGCGTGCGACGTGGTGTTCGACGGTTTTGGCCGAGATGAACAACTGGGCGCCGATGTCGCGATACGGCATCCCTCGTAAAACCAGTTCGGCGACCTCGCGTTCCCGCCCGGATAATGCCGTGGCGGTCGGACCGGGACGCGCGGCCGGCTCCGCCTCGACGGTGGGGGATGTGTCGACGGTGTCGACGGTGTCGACGGCGGTGAGCTTCAGATCCCGCGCAACCTGCAGCATCACCGCCGACACTCTCGGGTCCGGTGCCTGCAGCGCAGCCTGCCCGGCCAATCGGGTGGCATCGGATGTCAGGCCGTGCCCGGCCAGGCTGCGCGCTGCCGCGACCACCGCGTCGGCGTCGACCTGATTGGCCAGAACCTGCAGCCACGTCCGCCCGGCGGCGGCGAGCGACGCGGCGAAGGGGCTCACGTCGGCCAGCGCGGTCAACGCCTGCCCGTGCGGTGCCACCGCCGCGGGGTCGCCGGCCAGGATGCCGGCGTGCACCCCGGCCCAGTGCAGCAGCGGCGACCACGCCGCGGGCCGGCCCAGCGCATCGAGCACGCCGAATGCCTGGTCCAGCGCCGCGGCCAGGCGATCCTGCTGACGCATCCGCGCCGCGGCCATCCACAGCTCGCCCAGCGGCAGCAGCGAGAACAGGTCGACCGAATACTCGGCCAGCACATCGAGCCCGGCGGCCAGATGACGCTGCACAGCACCCGAGTCGCCGCCGCGGCGGGCGATCGCCGTGCGCAACGCCGACGCCCACAGCGCATCCCGGCCGTGCAACCCGTCTCCAGCGGCGTCGGCGTCGGCCGCCGCAGCCGTCAACCGACCGTCGTGCATGCGGACCCAGCCCTGCAACAGGCGATGGCGGGCGGAATAGGCCGGCTCGGAACCGGCCCGCACCGCACGGCCGATCACGCTGCGAGCGCGGACCGCGTCACCGCTGTTCAGGGTGGCCAGGGTCACCAGGGCCGGTGCGCTGTCCGGCATCGCTACGGGGGCTCGCAGGTACTCCCCGGCGACAGCCTGCCCGAGTCTGGCCGCCGCGCCGGGGTAGGGCCCGTCGACGGTGAGCACGATGCCCTCGGCGAGGTTGCGGGCGGCGTGCGCGGCGGCGGTCGGCGGCCCGAAGTGCCCCGTCTCCACGGCCTGACGTGCGGCGGCCAGATCTCCGGACGCCAGTTGCGCGATCGCCGCAGCCGATCCGACAGCGGCCTCGGGGACCGGTCCCAGCCAACGGAACAATTCCGAGGCGTAGGCGATGTTGCCGTCGTGGGCGGCGACCGCGCCGGCCACCCGCGCGCCGGCCACCCGTTCGGCCGGGTCCAGTGAGGCCAGCAAGTCGTCGGCCAGCGCCGCCGCGGCAGTGCAGTCTCCGCATAGTGCCAGCGCGTCGGCCAATGCCGAACGCAGGTCGGTGGCGCCGGCGTCGACCGCGGCCCGAAGCCGGCGCACCCGGGCGGCGGGTTCATGGTCATGGCCGCCGTGGTCGCGCAGCCAGCCGGCCAGCCGGTCGTCGCGCACCCCGTGCTCGGCCAGTTCGAGCGCGAGATGTTCGGACAGTGTCGATGAGGCGAGTTGTGTTCCCAGCAGTGCCTTTTCGACATCGTGGTGGCGGGCTGCGCCGAGGATCGACGCCGCCGACCGGTGAACCGCGCGCAGGAACCCGGACGGGTGTGACGGCTCCACCAGTCCGGTGCCGCGGGCGTTGTCGACCAGTTCGGCGGCGCGGCCGGCCGTGACGTCCAGCCCGGCAGCCAGGTCCGACACGCCGAGGTCGGTGCTGAGCGAAGTGATCAACAGCGCTTCGAGATCCGGTGTGTCGAGGCGGCGCAACCGCTCGTTGAGCGCGCGATCGGCGGCCAGGGTGATCCCGCTCTCCGAGCGCGGATGCGATGCGGCCGCGGACGCCAGAAACGGGATACCGGCTGTGGCCGTCATCGCGGCGTCGAGCACGTCGCCCGGCGGCGGATGACCCGAGGGGTCGGCCAGCACCCGGAGCAATTCGCCAGCGGTCAACGGGCCCAGCCGGATTCGGGGATGATCGCGCTCCAGTATCGCGGCCAGCCCGGCCAGGCCGGGCTGGCGATCGCGGGGCTGGGTGGCCACCACGATCGTGCGGTCGGACTCGTCGGCGATCTCCGCCAGGCGGCGCAGTTCGTCGTGGCCCAGCAGGTGGGCGTCGTCGATCACCACGGCGGCGCCGGCGTCACTCCCACCGGAAAGCCGGGTCGTGACGGCGTGGCCGGACTCCCGCAGTGATCGCCGAACTGCTTGCAGCGCAGTGCTTTTCCCTGAACCGACACCGCCGACGACCAGAAGTCTGACCCCCGGGCCCAGCGCGGCCAGCACCGTGCGGGTGGACTGCCCCAGGGCCCCGACCTCCGACGCCGACACGCCGGCTACCCCTCCGGCGCGGGCCGGGTGGTCGGCGCCGGCTCCGGTACGACGGCCTGGGTGGTGGTCACCGCCGGCGCGACGGTCGTCGTGACCACCGGGGCGTCCGTCGTGGTGGGCGGCTGGAAGGTCGTGGTCGGCGGTGCGGCCGTCGTCGTGGTGGTGGGTGGGGCGACGGTGGTCGTCGGCGGCTGGGTGGTGGTCGTTGTGGTGCGGGTGGTGGTCGGCGTGGTGGTCGTGGTCGTCGGGGTGGTCTTCGTCGTGGTCGGGGTGGTGGTCGTCGGGTTCGTCGTCGTGGTGGTGGGAGGCGTTGTGGTGCTGGTCGTTTCCGACGTCGGCGGCGGGGCGTCCGTCGTCGTCGGCGGGGGAGTGACGGTGGTGACCGTCGTCTGTCCGTTGCTGCCCGTCACGGTGATCGTGGTCGGCGGGGGCGGCGGTGCCGGAGATCCGGTGCCGGGTTCCTCGCCGGGCTTGGTCACCCGGGTGGTTGTCGTGGTCGGTGTGCTGTCGCCATCGGTGAGCTTGATGGCCAGACCGCCCACGGCGACGGCCGCCAGTGCGGCCGCTATCCCGAAGATCAGCGCCGGCCGTCGGTACCAGCGCAGCAGCGGCGGCTCGACGGCGTAGCCATGCACGTCGGTGTCGACCTCGACCGCCGGGCGGACGCCGTGGTCGGTGTAGGGGGCGGGTTCCGGGTGGGGGGGCGCCGGCTGGTAGTCCTCGCCCGCGTAGGGGATGGGCTCCTTGGTGGCATCGTCGTCCTGGGACCAGGCCAGTGCCCGGTAGGTGGCCGACGGAGCGCCGTCGGAGGCCGATTCGGAGGCTGCGCGACCGGCGGTGCTGGCGGCCCATGCGGCCGGCGCCAATCCGGTGGGCGCATCGGCGGCTGCCACGGCGATGCTGGTGGGTGAGTCCGGGGCGGTCCCCCGGGCGGCCAGCAGCGCAGCCCCCGTCGCGGCGAGGAGTCCCGGTCCAGGGCTGGTGATCACGGGAACCCGCAGCGCCCCGGAGAGCCGTTGGCTGACCAGCGGCATCGCCGCCCCGCCGCCGACGGTGGCGACGGCGGCCAGGCTCGTCCCAGGAATTCCGTTGCGCTCCAAAGCATCTCCGAGTGCATCGAGGAACACCTCGAGCGGTTCGGAGGTCACGTCCTCCAACTCGGCGCGGGTCAGCCGGACATCGGAACGGTAACCGGGAAGCTCGGTCGGGACGGTGGTGGCGACATCAGTGGACAGCCGTTCCTTGGCCAGCCGGCATTCCTCGCGCAGGCGGGTCAGGGGCCCCACCGCAGCAGTTCCGGTGGTGTCGCCCCGGCTGGCCGAGTCGAAGCCGGCCAGCACATGGTTGAGCAGAGCCTGATCGATCTGGTCGCCGGAGAACTCGGCGACGCGCAGTGTCTCGCCGATGGGCGCGAGGTTCGCGCCGGCGTCGGCAAGGGTGATCGACGTGCCGCCGGCGCCGAAGTCGCACAGCGCCACCACGCCGCGGGCCGGCAATCCGGGGTCGGCCTGGAGTGCGGCCAGCGCGGCCGTGGCGTCGGAGATGATCAGGGGCGGCGCACCGCCCGGTGACAGCGTCGGGTTGGTGCGCAGCGCACCGCGCAGTGCGCCGATCGCCGCCGGACCCCAATAGGCGGGTGCCGCGACCACCACCGCCGGCGGCGGCTCGGCACCGACGCTGCGTGCCATCGCGTCGAGACCGAGCGTCAGCAGTGTTTCTCCGCGATATGCCGACCCGTCGGACGCCACGATCGGGACCGGGTCGCCGACGCGTTCGACGAAGCCACGCAGCACTACGGCCATCGCCGACAGGTTCGGGCTGGTGAGTTCAGGATTCTGGGATGGCACCCCGATCTCCGGAGGGCGGTTGCCGTCCCAGAGGGTCAGGACCGACCGGCGGCTGACCGGCGGCCGGCCCGGACGGGCAGCCACCAGATTCATGGTCCCGATCGACAGGCCCAGTGCGTCGCTCACGGCCGTTGCTCCTCGCTGTCCCCGGCGTCCCACTGCCGGTCTGAACCACCATAACGCCCTGGCCCCGACGGACGCCCAGCAATCCCCTAGTGAGTCACTTTCCCCTATGGGCACAACCCCTATAAGGCGGGGTATCCGACCCGGGGACTGCACCGATTCCGGCGACGCTGTCGGTGACTAACCTGACAGCCATGGGGAACTCGCTGCTGGATTTCGTTATGGCACTGGTCCGTGACCCGCAGGCGGCAGCCCGGTATGCCGCCGACCCGGCCGGCACCCTGTCAACCGCCGGACTGCCCGGGGTCACCGTCACCGATGTCCAGAACTTGATTCCGGTGGTGACCGACTCCCTGGCGGCGACGACGCCGTCGTTCGGCGACGCCTTCGAAGCCGCTAACGTCTGGACCGGCAGTGCAGCGGCCGCAGCGTTCGACGCGTTCCACCTCCCGCATCCGGGGCCGGTAGTCCACATGCCATTGCCGCATGTCAGTGTGGGGTCGATAGGCGCACCGGCGGCTGACGCGGCGCCGTACCCACCCGTCGGCGAACCGTTCGTGGACGTGTTGCCGGCCTCTGGCCCGGCCGCCGCCGGCCCGCTCGAACACCCGACTGTGGATCCGGTCGGCGGGGACTGGGCGGGCGACGAGGGGTGGCATCCGGCGCACGACCTCCCGCCGGATCATTGGCCGACGGATCACCCGGGTTTCGACCTGCTCTAAGCGACCCCCCGTAGCGCCCCACGTCCACCGTGACGTGGGGTTCTTCGTTGCCCCACGCTACCCCCGTATCCCCTAATAGGGGATGGTTGCAATCCCTAGTGGGGCATCTCAAATGATGGGTCAGAACCCCGTTTCCGGCTGATCTTCCCGGCCTTACCGTCAGTTGCAGGTTGCCGGACGGACCGGCAAGCAAAGCCATGAAAGGGGCCCGCCATGATCGCTCTCATCGACTTCATCCTCAGCCTGTTCCGCAGCGAGGACACCGCCCGGGCATTCGTCGCCGCACCCGAGCAGGCCATGCGCGACGCCGGCATCACCGGTGTCACGCCCGCGCAGTTATCCTCGGTCGCCGCCACCGCCGTGCCCGGCCTACTGCTCGGCGGCGGTGACCCGATCGCCGGACTGCAGCGCGCGGTCTCCAACCAGTACGGTTTCGCTCCCGCGTACGCGCCGTCGGCCGATCCGATCTGGGCGCCGTCCCCGGTTTACGCGCCGTCCCCGGCCTATGCGCCGGCCCCGACCTTCGCGCCGTCTCCGACGTTCGCGCCCGAGACCAACACCGATCTGGCCAGCCGTAACAACACCGAGCTTGCCAGCCACAACAGCCCGGAGCTGGCCAGCCGCAACACCACCGACCTGGCGAGCCACAACAGCACGCCGATGTTCAGCCCGCCGCAGGATGCCGGCGCCAATGCGCAGAACGGCGCCTTCAACCTCGGCTTCGGTGACATCACCCTGGGCAGCAAGACCACTCAGAGCGCGACCGGCCACGGTGTGGTCACCGGCGGCGACAGCAACGGCGACATCGTCAGCGGCGACGGGGCGGTCCTGGGCAACGACAACGCCCTCACCAACGGCGACATCCGGGCCGACCACGGCGCCAACATCTCCACGGGCCAGGCCGCGGTGATCCGCGACAGCGGCACGACCACTACGGCCGGCGCCGACGCCATCACCACCGCCGACTCCGGATCGGTGATCAAGGGCTCGGACAGCACCATGCACAACGGAGCGTCCATCGGTGGCGGCCAGACCACCACGACGGTGGGCGGAACGGGCAACACCACCACGGCCGACGGGCACGAGGCGACCCTCACGTCAACGACGACGACCACCACCACGACAACCGACAACGCCGACAATTCGGTGCACGAGACCACCGTCACCGACGCGTCGACGTACGACTCGTCGCACCACGCGTTGTTCGACACCAGCCTGCTGAGCAACAACGACACCGCGTTGCACAGCGACCCGTCGTTCGCGTCGGGTAACCATCTGCTCGGCCTCGGCTTCTAGCCCGGCCGGCAGGCGGCGCGGCGGGGCACCCGGAAACCGTCCCCCGGGTCCCCGCCGCGTTCGGTGTCAGCGCATACCGTGGGAAGCAACGTCGGAGAAAGGGCAACAGGACAGGTGAGCCAGCCGCAGGACCGGCGCCAGGTTCCGGTGATCGTCGAACTCATCGACCACACCCGCGCTATCGCCGAACTCAACGACCGGGCCGACATCGCGGCCCGGTTGACTGCCGCCCGGGACCGGATCACCGACCCGGCCATCCGGGTGGTGGTCGCCGGTCAGCTCAAGCAGGGCAAGAGTCAACTGCTCAATTCGCTGTTGAACATCCCGGTCGCCCGGGTCGGGGACGACGAGAGCACGGTCCTGGTGACGGTGGTGGCCCACGGCGCCGAGCCGGCGGCGCGACTCGTGGTCGCCGACGGCCGCGGCGGCGTGCAGTCCCACGACATCCCCGTCGCCGATCTGCACCATGATCTGCGCCGAGATCCTCGCGCGGCCGGGCGGCCAGTGCTGCGCGTCGAGGTGGACGCACCCAGCCCCTTGCTCACCGGCGGCCTGACGTTCATCGACACCCCGGGCGTCGGCGGGCAGGGCCAGCCGCACCTGTCGGCCACACTGGGCCTGCTGCCCGAGGCGGACGCGGTGCTGTTCGTCAGCGACGCCAGCCAGGAGTTCACCGCACCGGAGATGCGGTTCCTCCGGCAGGCTGTAGAGATCTGCCCGATCGCGGCGACGGTGGTCACCAAGACCGACCTGTATCCGCACTGGCGCCAGGTCGTCGACGCCGACATCGCACACCTGCGCCGGGCGGGTCTGGACCTGCCTGTGCTCCCGGTCTCGTCTCTGCTGCGCAGCCATGCCATCGCGACGTCCGACAAGGAGCTCAACGAGGAATCCAACTTCCCGGCCATCGTGACATTCCTGTCCGAGAAGGTGCTCGCCCGCGAGAACGACCGGGTGCGTGACCTGGCCCTCTCCGAAATCCGCTCGGCGGCAGAACATCTCAACCTCGCCGTCGGTTCGGAGCTGTCCGCGCTGAACGATCCGCTGCAGGCCCGCAGGCTGGCCGCGGACCTGGAACGGCGTAAGGAAGAGGCGCAGGACGCCCTCGCCCAGACCGCGCTGTGGCAGCAGGTCCTGGGCGACGGATTCGCCGATCTCACCGCCGACGTCGACCACGACCTGCGGGCCCGCTTCCGGGCAACTTCGTCTGGGCCTACCAGCGCGCCGAAGTGCTGGCCGCCGAGGTGGCCCGCACGTTCGTCGAGGCGGGCCTCGATTCGGTGCGGATTCCCGAACTCGGTCCCCGCGACGCGGCCGGTTCCATGGGCAGGCTCACGTCGCTGGCCGATCTGGAATCCAAGCCGATCGGCAAGGGCCACAAGGTGATCACCAGCATGCGCGGGTCCTACGGCGGGGTGTTGATGTTCGGGATGCTGACCTCGGTCGCCGGGCTGGGGATGTTCAATCCCATCTCACTGGGCGCCGGTCTGCTCCTCGGTCGCAAGGCGTACCACGAAGACCTGGACAACCGGATGCTGCGCGTGCGCAACGAGGCCAAGACCAACCTGCGCAGATTCATCGACGACGTGCTGTTCGTGGTGAGCAAGGAGTCCCGCGACCGGCTCAAGGCGATTCAACGCCAGTTACGCGACCACTACCGGAACATCGCCAACCAGACCACGCGATCGCTCAACGAGTCGCTGCAGGCCACCCTGGCGGCGGCCCGTCTGGAAGAAACCGAGCGCGCCAATCGAACCCGCGAACTTGAGCGACAGGCCAATATCCTGCGTCAGGTGATCGACAACGCCGACAAACTCGCCGCTCCGGGTGCGGCACGGGAGCGGTGATGAGGCTCAGCGACCGGGTGCGATCGATCCTGGACGCCACCGTTCGCGTCTATCGGTCCGATCCGGTGTACCAGCAGCGCCCCGATGTGGGGTATCAGTTGCAGCACATCGGGATTCGGCTCGACGCCCCGCTGCGTATCGCGCTGGCCGGCACCCTCAAATCCGGCAAGTCGACGCTGGTCAATGCCCTGGTGGGGGACTGCATCGCGCCGACCGATGCCACCGAGGCCACCCGTCTGGTCACCTGGTTCCGCCACGGTGCCGTGCCGAAAGCCACTGCCAACCTCGTCGGCGGCCGGCGGACCAACGTGCCGATCATCCGCTCCGCCGCCGGGGGAGGCTCCCTCACTTTCGAATTCGGCGCGCTGAGCCCGGGCGACGTCGTCGATATCGACGTCGAGTGGCCGTCGCCGCAGCTGGCCGGCGCCACCATCGTCGACACCCCGGGTACGTCGTCACTGACCCAGGGGGTCTCCGAACGGACGTTGCGGCTACTGGTTCCACCCGATCGCGTCCCCCGGGTGGATGCGGTGGTGTTCCTGCTGCGCACCCTCAATGCCGCGGACATCCCTCTGCTCAAGCAGATCGGTGAACTCGTCGGCGGCTCCGCCGGCGCGCTCGGGGTGATCGGTGTGGCATCCCGGGCCGACGAGATCGGCGCCGGGCGGATCGACGCGATGCTCTCGGCGAGGGACGTCGCCCAGCGCTTCACCGGGGAACTGGACCGCACTGGGATCTGTCTGGCGGTGGTGCCGGTGTCCGGGCTGCTGGCGCTGACGGCACAGACGTTGCGGCAGAGTGAGTTCGACGCGCTGAACACACTCGCCGCGGTCGACGCCACCGAACTGAACAAAGCCATGCTCAGCGCCGACCGGTTCGTCCGCGACGATCCCGGGTTGCCGGTGGACGGCGCCGCCCGGGCGGCGCTGCTGGAGCGATTCGGCATGTTCGGTCTGCGAATCTCACTGGCGCTGTTGCGTTCCGGCGTCGCCGACGCGGCCACCCTCGCCGATGACCTGTTGGACCGCAGCGGGCTGCCGGCGCTGCGCGACGAGATCGACCAGCACTTCGCGCAGCGTTCCGACCTGCTCAAATCGCACACCGCACTGGTGGCTCTGCGCTTCTTCGTCCAACGGCACCCCACCGCCGCGACGCCGCGCATTCTCGCCGACATCGAACTGCTGCTGGCCGATACCCACGCCTTCGAGGAACTGCGCCTGCTCAGCCAATTGCGCTCGCGGTCAACAACATTCAATGCCGATGAGATGGCGTCGCTGCGCCGGATCCTCGGCGGTTCGGGCACCGACGCGGCCAGCCGCCTCGGCCTCACCGAACAGAGCGCACACGACGGACCACGGGCGGCGTTCGCCGCTGCGCAGCGCTGGCGACGACGGGCCGACCATCCGCTCAACGATCCGTTCACCGCCCGGGCCTGCCTGGCCGCGGCCCGCAGCGCCGAGGCGCTGGTGGCCTGGTACGCCGGGCGGCGCTAACCGGCGGGAGGAGCTTCCTGCGGGGTCGGGCCCTTCGGGGTCGGCCGCGGGAAGATCGTCGGCCACGGCGGCTTGGTGGTCGTCTGGGTGACCGTGGTGACCGACGTGGTGACCGACGTGACGGTGGTCGGCGACGGCGCCTCGGTCGTGGTGGGCGCTGCCGTCGTCGTCGGAGTGACGGTGCTGGTCACAGTGGTCGGTTCCGGTGGCGGCGGCGCCGCCGAACTGTTGGTCGGCGCGGGTGACTCCGTGCGGGTGACGGTTGCCTGCGTCGGCGGGGCCTCATTGTTCGACGGCGCAGAAGAGGGTGCCGCGGTGGTGGCGGCGCCGCTGGTGGAGGTCACCGCGGGACTGGTGGTGGACGAGCCGGCGTTGGTGAAGCTCACGATGGCGTAGATCAGCAGCGCCAGCAAGGCGGCGGTCAGCGCGCCGAGGCCGATCAACACCGTGGGCCGGTGATGCCAGGCGGGTGCCGCTTCGGCGACGGGGTACTGCCCGTACCCGGTCTGCGGCGCGTAACCTCCCGTCGGCGGCCGGTCGTAGCCGGTCGGCTGGCCGTACACCAAGGGCTCGTCGTGACCGGCACTGTCGTACTCGCTGTATGCCTGACCCCCGGTGCCGCCGTAGTTGGCGTATTGGGTCGGGTCGCTTTCGGGGTAGTTATCCGAGTCGTCGGGGAAACCGTTGCGCGCCACGCGTTCCGATCCTAGCGGTCAGGGCTGGAAGCGAGGCATCACTTCTGCGGCGAACAAGTCGAGATGTTCGAGGTCGGAGAGGTCCAGAAGCTGCAGGTACACCCGCTGTACGCCGGCGTCGGCGAACGTCTGCAACCGGCCGGCGATCTCTTCCGGGGTGCCGGCCAAGGGTGAGTTGACCCGCAACTCCTCGAGTTCTCGGCCGATCGCAGCCGCCCGCCGGGCCAGCTGGGCCTCGTTTTCACCCGCGCACACCACGAACGCCGCGGAGTAGACGATGTCGTCTCCCGGCCGGCCGGTCGCCTCCAGCGCTGCGCGGACCCGGCCGAACTGCACCGGAACGAAATCCAGGGCGGGGAACGCCAGATTGAACTCGCTGGCGAATCGCGCCGCTAAGGCCGGTGTGCGTCTGGGTCCGCCGCCGCCGATGACGATCGGCGGGTGCGGGCGCTGTACGGGCTTGGGCAGAGCCGGTGAGTCGACGACGGTGTAGTGCCTGCCGGTGTAGTCGTAGGTGTCACCGACCGGGGTTGCCCACATCCCGGTGATGATCTCGAGCTGCTCTTCGAGGCGCTCGAAGCGTTCGCCGAGGCTGGGGAACGGAATCGCGTAAGCCTGGTGCTCGGCTTCGTACCAGCCCGCGCCGATGCCGAAATCGACTCGGCCGCCGCTCATTTCGTCCACCTCGGCCACCGAGATGGCCAGTGGGCCGGGATAGCGGAACGTCGCCGAGGTGACCAGGGTGCCCAACCGGATCGTCGAGGTCTCCCGGGCGATGCCGGCCAGCGTTACCCAGGAGTCGGTCGGGCCGGGCAGGCCCTCGACCTTCATCGCCAGGTAGTGGTCGGAGCGGAAGAACGCCGAGAATCCGAGGGATTCGGCGCGTTGGGCCACCGCGAGTTGCTGGGAGTATGTCGCGCCCTGCTGGGGTTCGACGAAAACGCGGAAGTCCACCCGATCAGGGTAAACAGGCTTAGAAGAAATCGACGCGGTCTGTGCTGACGAACATGCCGTGGCCGGTGCTGTCGTTGGTGAAGGTGGTACCGGTGCTGTCCGCCACGATGCTCCATCCGACCGCGCTGTAGGTGGCGTAGTCGATGGTCGTCGTGGGCATCGCGCCGAGGTTGCCGACCACCCAACGGTTGCTGCCGCCGGCCGACACCTCGACACCGGTCGCCTTCTCGCCGTCGAGGGTTGGGGCGTCGGCGAACTCCGACTCGCAGCCGACGTTGTCGGCCGAGATCTGGCAGCGGGTCTTGCCGGTTTTCGTCTCGATGTAGACGTAGCCCGCTTCGTTGGCCGGCAGGACCTCGCCGCCGGCCGGCGCTTTGGTGGTCGTCGGATTGGGCTGGGTGGACGCGGTGGTGGACGGCGCCGTCGTCGTCGGGGGCGTGGGGATGGGCCTGGAGGTGGGGAAATCCGGTTCGGTGCCGCCGCCGCACCCTTGACAGGTGGCCACCCCGTCGACGGTGCTGCCGCACCCCGAGAGCACCGCCGCCGTCGCTAGCAGGACAGCGGCGATCCCGGCCTTTGGTGAGATGCGCACCCGGTCAGCGTACGCATCGCGTGACTGGAGTGACGGGAGTGACTCGCGGGGTTTCGATGGGTTCAGTCCACGGCCACATTGGCCGAAAACACCCATGCGTCCTTCTCGCCGCCGGGCCACGGCCTGCCGTAGGTGCTCGACACCGTCGTGTTGCCGGGTGCCTTGGCCTGCAGTGTCCATACCTCGGTGCCGGCCGCACCGGGCATGTTGGTCTTCGAGGGCGCGGTCTCATGGCTTGTCTGGGTGAGGACCTTGGGCTCGGAGATCAGCAGCTTCTCGGCCCACTGGAAGCCCGTGGACGGATTCGAGGCGAGGCTGATCTTCAGGGTGTCGCCGACGTTCATGGTGACGCTTCGGCTGAGTTGCTTCTGGGCCTGGAACTCGTCGTAGGAGATCTCGATGGTCTGAGTCTGCGGCGCCTTGGCGGTGTCTTCCTTGCCGGCGCACCCCACCAGCGACGTCGCGACGAGCAATGCCAGCACGGCGCTCTGGGTTCTCATGGTCGGCTCCTTTCGAAGAACTGGCGGGTCCGCCACAGGTAGAACGGTAGCCCCCGGGCGGGCACCGGCCGGGGCCAATCGTCGGAGCGGAAATACGCATCGGATCCGCCGTCGACGAAAACAACGCTGCCGCAAAGGAAGTCCGCCGAATCCGAGAGCATGAACACCACCCAGTCGGCGAGTTGCCCGGCGTCGCCGAAGCCGCCTATCGGCACCGGGAACCGGCGGATGTTCTTGGCCTCGGCCGGTGTCGCGAGTTGACGCTCCAGCAGGGGAGTGAGGATGGCGCCCGGCGCCAGCGCGTTGAGCCGGATACCGGCGCCGGCCCACTCGAGTGTGACGGCGTGGCGGCGGACCCACCGGCTCAACGCGATCTTGGACGCCGCGTAGGCCATCGGCGGGGACAGGCGGCCGAACACCCGGTAAGCCTTCAGTGCCTTGTCGGTATCGCCGGCCAGCAGTGCGCGCACCGCGCGGCCGGGAACCACCGGCACGGTCGTTGTCGAGTTACTGGAAAATACAACAACTTTCGCGCGATCGGCAGCGGCCAGCGCGGGTCGCCAGGCTTCCAGCAGGTCGACCACCCCGAAATAATTGACCTCGGTGATCAACCGTTCGGCCCCCGGCGTTGGCCCCAGCCCGGCTGCCAGCACCGCGCCGTCCAGCGTCCCGTCACAGGCGGCGAGCACCGCGTCGGCAGCAGCCCGCCGGCCAGCCGGGGTGGACAGGTCGGCGACCACGTCGGCGTTCTTGATGTCGACGGTGACTACCCGATGCCCGAGCGCGTAGAGCCTCTCGACGACCGCCTGCCCCATGCCCGAGGCCGCGCCGGTGACCGCGTAGGTAGCCATTGGACCAGTATGCGGAGTCCTGAAACGCCGCGCGCCGCCGGCTGATGCCGACGGCGCGCGGTGCTTTGGGGGCCGGATGAGTTACACCCAGAACTCGTTCATCGGGTTGGCGAACTTGTCGTTCTGGGTCAGCGGCGCCACGCCCAGCGAGTCGTCGATCATGCGCAACAGGCTGTAGTGGTCGTACTGATCGGTGGCCAGGAAGTGGCCGGGGCGCATCCCGGCGGCGACGGCTGCAGCGTTCGGGATCACCACGGTGACGATGTGGTTGCCCTCGTTGCCGAAGCCCAGCGAGGTGTTGTTGTTGTCCTCATCGAAGGTCACCACGATCACCGACGCCTCGTTGGACATCCACGCCGCCGAGTTCATGATCGTCGGTACCGTCTCGGACAGGTACTGATCCAGGGCCGGCACGTTGTACTGGTGCTTGGGATCCAACTGGTTCAAGGCGAACCTCAAGGCGCCGGTGACGCCGGACACCGGGCCCTCGCCGTTGAAGGCCTCGTCGGCGGAGAACCACGCGTAGCTCGGCGCAGTGGCCGTCGACTTGAGATCCTCGGCCATCTGCTCCAGCGGGACGATGTGCTGCTTGGCGTAAGCGGGATTGTTGAAGATATAGCTGAACGCCGGGAACGCGGTCTCGTCGAAGGCGTACTCGCCGGAGCTCTCCAGCGGATTGGCCCCAGCCGCCAGGCCCTGGGAGTAGGCCTTCCAGGTCTTCCCGGCCGCATCCAGCCGGCCGGTCAGGGTGTTCTGCGCGCCGACGTCGATGCACGCCGTCTTGCAGTTCCAGGTGACCCCGAAGTTGTCGCCGCCGATGATCGGGTAGTAGTTCGGCAGGCTGCCGTGGGTCAATGCGTAGTAGTTCTCGGCAAATCCGTAGGCGTTGATCAGGCCGTTCAAGAACGGTGCGTTCTTGCTGCCGACGATGTTCGTGTAGCCCTTGTTCTCCATGTAGACCATGTAGACGTGCTTGAGCTCGCCGACCTTCGACGCCACGGGCGTGGCCGCCGGCGGGGCCGGCAGCGGTGCGCCGATGGTGAAGGAGATGTTGTCGGCGAACGCGTCGTTGTAGCCGCCGGCGAAGCCGATCTTGACCGGGTTCTCGTCCTCGAAGTTCACCTCCACCTGTGCGAAGCGGGTTCCCGTCGGCAGCGCACCGGTGGTGGAGCGCTGCAGCAGGTTGATCGCGAAGAGCCGGTCCAACATGGTGACGGGACCGACCTTTCCGGTCCCCACAGCCTTCTTGTTCGCGTCGAGGAAGGTCACCTTCACCGAGGCGGCGGATGGATCGAAGCTATAGCCGCCCAGCCAGGCGCCCAGGTTGTAGGACACCCCGCCGCCGTCGATCGCCGCGCCGGCACCGGACAGGTCGACGGTCTGCGAGATGCTCGACGTCGCGACGTTGCCGCCGCCGAAGAACTGGTTGCCGCCGTCGGTCGCGCCGTTCTTGGCGCTGGGGAAGCCGAGGAATCCCGGCAGGGTCGGCAGGGCCTGGGCGATGCCCAGCGGCATGATGACCCTGGGCGTCCCGTACTTGATCACGGTCGGGGTGCCGGTCACCTTCCAACCGGGCATGCTGACGGCGCTGAAGCCGGACAGTGACGGGTTGGACGACTCCGCGCCCGGGTTCACCAACAGGTTGGGGCTCTGCGGCTGGCTGGTGGTGGTGACCGCGGCCGGCAACGTCACGCCGGTGATGCGCTCCAGTTCCTTACGGGCCCAAGCCAATACGCCGAAGAGCAGGGGCGCCTGGCCGGGTGCGCCGCCGGTGCCGCTGTTGAGCAGCGGCGACAGAGCGGCGGAAACCAGGGACGCGAATTGGGCGAGCGGCTTGGGTGTCGCCGCTGCCGGTGCAACATGGGTTGTCGCGACAGCCGCGGCAGCCGGTGCCACCACCTGCGCGGCGGTGGCGGCCGGGGCCGGTGCGGCCTGTGCTGCAGCCGGCGCGACGCTGACCGCCGGTGCTGAATACACCGGGGCTGCCGGTGCCGGTGCCGGTGCCGGATCCGCCACGGCCGCAGGCGCCGCGACGGCAGCCGCACTGACCGGCGGTGCGTCGTTGTTGGCCACCCGGGACGAGACGCTGGCGGCGGGACGGGGCACCACCGGAAGGTCGGCGAGTGCCGAATCCGGTTCCGGCGCGCTAACTTCGACCGGCGCCGACGCCGATCCACGATGTCCCTGGCCGCTGGAAGAATCAGTGGACGGTGCCGAGGACGCGGCGTGGCCGCGGCCGGCGCGTGCCGGGGCCGACGAACCGCTGTCCGGCGCGGCGGTGTCATCGGCGAACGCCGCGGGCATGTCCGCGACGCCGTAGCCGACACCGAGGGCTACGGCAAGTGCCCCCAACCTGCCGATGTTCCTTGCGTAACCCATTGTGGTTCCTTTCGGTTTGAGGCAGACAAGCCTGTGTTGATGTCGTTAGGTGAGCGCCGCGGCGCCGTCGAGCAGCCAGGCCAGTTCCGAGTTCGCCGGCGGCGGGGCCAGCGGCGGATCCGTCGGCGCGATGACCCCCGAACCGGTGAGCCGGGCGATCGCCACCGCCACAGCTTGGGTCACCCCCACCGCCAGGTTGCCGTTGAACGTGACGATCCACTTCGTGAAGTCGGCCAAACCGCTGATCAGGAAGATGTCTTTGTCGACGATGCCCTGCAGGAAGCTGTTGATACTGGTGACGAGGCCGTCGATCAGATACGGGACGGTCGCGAACACGGTCCGGGTGCCCAGTGCGATGTCGATGCCGATGTTCGGGTTGCCGTACATCGACACCGCGTTGTTCAGGCTCGTCTTCAGGTTCACCGGGTCGACGATCCCGCTCGTCTTGGTGGTCATCGGCACGCCGTCGAAGTCCGAGCGCAACGGTGCGCCGAACAGGCTGACGATCGTCGGGGTGATGTCGACGTTCGAGTAGGACTGGTTCTGCAAGCCGCCGGTGTGTTCGCCCGCCTTGTCGAAAACGATGAACGACGATGTCTCATTGGGGGATTGGAACCCGTGGCCGAACCCCTTCGACTGCTGGTGGCCATGGTCGGTGGTGGCGATCACCGTCCAGTCGACGCCGGCTTGTTCCGAGGCCGCAATCGCGTCCAGGATCTCGGCGATGTTGCCACCGACGTTGATGACGGCCTGCTTGTACTCCGCCGAGCCGCCGCCGTAGGAGTGGCCGGCCTCGTCGACCTGAACCTGGTAGGAGAACAGGAAGGTCGGGGTGTTGGACTGTGCCCCGTTGATCAGCGCGACGGTCTTGTCGGTGACGGCCTGGTCGGTGTCGGCCCACACGCCGCCGAAATCCGAGTTGTTGAAATAGATGTTCGTGTCCGCCGGGAAGCCGCCCGCGCCGGACATGTCGTTGATGTACTTCCAGTCCGCGACGACCTGGGTGGCGATACCGGGGTTGTAGGCCTCCAGCATGTTGATCACCGTCGGCCACTTCGTGTAGGGCGCCGGGCTGAAGAGATTGTTGATGACACCGCTCTTGCTGTCCCAGACCCCCGTCATGATCGTCGACCACGACGGACCGGAGATGGTGGTGTGCCCGACGATGCTCGTGGCGGCGGTCGTGCCGTCCTCCATGAGCTGTTGGAAACCGGTGGAGTTCGGGTTGTCCCAGGTGTACTGGAGGATCTTGTCGAGGTTGGTCCCGTCGGTGCCGATCAGCAGGACGTGGGTCGGCGGGTCGGCCAGCACGGCGGCCTGCGCGACCGCACTGGCGGCCCGAATACGGGTATTGGCGCCGGAGCCCACGCTGACGGATGCGGCGCTGGCCGGTGCGACCGGAACCACGGGAACGGGCGGCAGCAACGGCAGCAGCGGTACCCGGACCGGAGTCGGCTCGGGGGCGGCCGGGGCGGGTGTCAGAACGGTCGCCGCCGCGCGGGGTGCCTCGACCGCTACGACGGCGGGAACGATGGGGGCTGGCACGACGGCTGCGGCCCGTGCTGGGGTGGGCGCGGGTGCCGGAGTTGAAACTGCCTGCGGCACAGCGATATTCGCCGGTGCTACCTCCGGCGCAGAGGCGGGTTCGGGCGCCCGAACCGGCTGGACGTCGGCGGTCGGTGCCGCGGCCGGAGGCTGGGCAACCGGTGCGACCGGCGTCGTCGGCTCGTCGTTGTTCTGGCCACGCACGGTGGTTTGCGCCCGGACGCTGCTCTGCGGCGGGCTGACGGCGTCGTCGGCTTCGACTGCCCCGCTGCCGCGGGTTGCCGCCGCCGGTGCGGGCGCCGCGGCGTGCCCCCGCGACGGCCGACGCCCCGCCGGGGAGTCGTTCTGGCTCGGTGAATCGCCTGCGGAGGGACCTGCCGATGTGCTGGTGTCGGGGGCCGACGGCTCGGCGTACGCCACCGCTGTCGCAACCGCCGAACCGGTCCCGGCGACGACGCCGGCGACTGCGGCCCCCAGGAGTACCTGCTTGAAAGTGGTCATCGGCGGTGTCTCCCCCGGGTGTTGGACGACGGACGGTTGGTTAGGGTCCGAACGCTAGTAGCCGTTCAGGGAAAGCTCAGGGTTTTCGCAAGATCCGGCGCGGCGAAAGCCCCACCTGTAAAGGGCCATTGGTCAGCGACTATTGCTCGCCGTGGGTGGCCGGGGCTTTCGGGTGGTCCACATCAATTGACGCGAGCGGCGTTTCAACCAGTGGACATGCTGAGGAATCAAGGGAATTCCGACGAATCCGGGCCGGCTCGGCACTCTTTGCGCAGCGTTCGCCAACACCAGTGCCCAACCCTGTCCTCGGCCGGCCACACCGACCTGGACGTGTGCCTGAACAATCTGTCGGCCAGTCGGGTCACCGGCTGGGCCGGGTGATCCACTGCGCTCCAGTGGCGATGAGGGCGACGCCGAGGACGGCCAGCGCGCCCCACAGCCACGGCTGAAACCACGGGGTCTGAGTAACCACGGCCGTGCGGGTCGGTACCGCCACGTAATGGTCAACGGTGGAGTCCTCCGAACTGCAACGGATCCCAACCCGGACATCGTGGTCGGTTGGGTTGGCCCAGCCGGCGATGGCAACGGTCTCCTGTCCGTCTGCGAGCACGCCGGTCAGTGATCGATCGATCAGCACCGGCCAGCCGAGGTCGATTGGCGCGCCGTCGCCCGCGGCGGACGAACATGAACCACCGGTAGTGCCGGCGATGCCGTACAGGTCGGTTCCCACCAGGAATACGACCAGTGTCTGACCCGGTGGCACCGTCGCGATCGTCGACTGCCCCAACGGTGTCGCTCGGGCCTGCTTCCAGGCGGCGGTGAGGTCTTCGATCGAATCGGGATGCTGGAGCAAAGGCGTGATGAAAAGCGTTCCGATCCAACCCAACAGGGCCAGCGTCAGCAGGGACGCCCCCAATGTCACCCGCCGCCCGCGTCCCGCCATGGGCAAAGGGTAAGAGGCGTCAGAGCCGCTCGAGTGAGTTCGCGACCGCGTCGAGGACCGCGGCGCTGGGGCGAAGGGATGCGACCCGCTAGATCGGGGCCCGCAGCCGGGTAACCTGCCCGGCATGAGCACAGTCGAGGTCTTCGCCGACATCCTGTGCCCGTTCACCCACGTCGGGCTGCACACCCTGATCGACCGGCGCACCGAACGGGGCTTGGACGAACCGCGACTGAGGATCAGGGCCTGGCCGCTGGAACTGGTCAACGGCAAGCCGCTGGATCCCGATCACATCGCTGCGGAGATCGTTGCCCTGCGGGGGTCGGTGCGTCCGGACCTCTTCTCCGGCTTCCGTGCGGAGGCCTTTCCGTCGACGTCGATGACGGCATTCGCATTGACCGCCGCCGCCGCAGACCGGACCGGTGATCCGGTGCTGATCGAGAACGTTGGAATGGCGTTGCGCGACGCCTGCTTTGAGCAGGGCCTGAACATCGGGGATCCCGGTGTGGTGGCGACGGTGGCGCAGCGATTCGGGCTGACGCCGCTGGACGCCGACGCCACCGAAGCGGCGGTGCGGGCCGACTGGGACGAAGGTAGGCGGCGCGGCGTCGTCGGGTCGCCGCACTTTTTCACCCCGGACGGCGGAAACTGGTTCTGCCCCGGACTGGCGATCAGCCGCGACGAGGCGGGAGCCTTCGTGGTCGCGTGGAAAGAGGGCAGCGAAGCCTTCGTCGACAGCGTCTTCAGTGAGGAGTCGGATGACTGACACGCAGCCCACCGCAGCTGATTTGCGGCGGTGGCGAAAGCATTTGGCCAACGAGCGCGCCGAGGCGTCGGTGTACCGGGATCTGGCGCAGAAACACGACGGCGAGGAACGCGAAATTCTCGCCGCTATCGCCGCCGCCGAGGAACGCCACGAGCAGCACTGGCTGAACCTGCTCGGCGACCAGGTCGGCCCGCCCGGCCGCGCCGACCTCGGCACCCGATCGCTGGCCTTCATGGCCCGCCACTTCGGGTCGGTGTTCGTCCTGGCGCTGGTGCAGCGCTTCGAGGCCCGCGCGAGTTACGACGACGACGCCGATGCCACCCCGACCATGGCCGCCGACGAGCAGATCCATGAGGAGGTGATCCGGGCGCTGGCCGCCCGTGGTCGCGACCGCCTCTCCGGCAGCTTCCGTGCCGCGGTGTTCGGCGCCAATGACGGCCTGGTGAGCAATCTGGCGCTCATCATGGGCGTGGCCGCCAGCGGGGTGGACAACCACACCGTGATGGTGACCGGGCTGGCCGGCTTGCTGGCCGGTGCGCTGTCGATGGGCGCGGGTGAGTACGTCTCGGTCAGCTCCCAGCGCGAACTGCTGGAGGCGTCGGCGCCCAGCCCGAACGTCGGCTCCGCGCTCACGCAACTGGACGTGAACGAGAACGAATTGGAACTGGTGTACCGGGCCCGGGGGATGAGTGTGGAGGAAGCGAACGCCCACGCAGTCCGGGTGCTGCGCGACCCGGGCGCTCACACCTCGGCCGACGGCCGTCAGAACGAGGCGATCGGCACCGGGATGGGCGCCGCGGTGTCGAGCTTCCTGTTCTTCGCCACCGGCGCGATCATCCCGGTGCTGCCGTTCCTGTTCGGATTGAGCGGTATGACGGCCATCGTGGTGGCGGCGGTGCTGGTGGGCATCGCGCTGTTGGCCACCGGCGTGATCGTCGGACTGCTGTCGGGGGCTCCGCCGCTGCAACGGGCGATGCGGCAGTTGCTGATCGGTTATGGTGCGGCGGCGATCACCTATGTGCTCGGTCTGCTCGTCGGCGGCGGTGTCGGCTAGTCCGACGCCGATGCGGAGCGCAGCGACGAGGAGAAGTCGGACCAACCGAAATTGTCCGACTTCACTGCGGGTGGGTGGCCAGGTACTCGCCGACCGGAATGCGTTGCTGCTGGTTGTATCCCACCGGGAGTAGCACGTCGCCGGCGGTGGTTAGGTAGTACACGTCCCAGTTGAAGTAGCCGGTGAAGGATCCGGGGTCGTCGGCCAGGACCGCCGCGTAATCCTTCACCGCCCGGACATATTCGTTGGCATGGTTGTAGGCGTAAATGGCGCGGTCGGGACTGTTGGCGAAGCCGCTGTCGGCCAGGAACCGGCCCGCGCCCATGATCGCGTCGCGCGGTGAATTCACATCCCCGCCTTTGCCGTACAGCGCCCAGGTCTCGGGCATGAATTGCATCGGGCCCTGCGCGCCGGCAGTGCTGAGTCCGGCGATGCTCCCGAAGCGGGTCTCGACGAGGTTGATCGCGGCGAGGTAGTTCCAGCCGACGCCGGTGGCTGCTTCGGCCTCGCGGTAGAGGCGCATCAGTTCGCCGGCCGGTGCGGTGGGGATGATCCGCCAGGCCGGCAGGGTGTCGCGCACCGGCGACATGGCGGTCAGCTGTCGGCGGGCGTCGATATTGCGGTCGTAGGTCGTGACGAGGTTCGGCGGCACAAGCGGGCGAATCACCTCATCCCAGGCCGGGTTTCGCCCGATCGCACGGTAGGCAGCCTGTTGGCGGCGGGCGGCGGCCACCAGTGCCGGGCCGGGGGTCGCCGGGTCGCGGATCGCCTGTTCGTCGGCGATCAGATCGGCACCGATCTGCGCGGGATTCGACGCCAATTTCGGTTGCGCCCCAGCGGTTTCGTCCATCTTGGTGACCGGCGCCGCGGCGGCACTGGGGGAAACAGCGGCCGCGGAAGCCGGGGCGGGCGCGGGGGCTGCTGCTGGTGTGGCGGGGCGTTGACAGCCCGCCAATGCAATGCCGAGAAACGCCACAGCGGCAACGCCGCCAAATGCCGAAGCGGCAGGAATGCTGCGGCGCTGGTGACGCCCCATCGAGAACCCCGTTTCATCGGCGGCCTAATTGTCCAGCGACTCTATCGTTGGCAAGCCCACCAAATCGGTTGCCGTCCAGTAGTGTCATGCACGACTGAGCGCAACAGTCTGTTCCTGTTGCGGCGGATTGTCTGGGCTGTTTCACTACTTTCCGCTCACCGAGTCAGTGTTAACGTAGGCAAACTTTGAAGACGAGAGGGAATGGCATGGCCAAGACCCGTTTGGTATCGGCAATCGTGGCGGCAGGGGCGATCGCCATGGGCGTCCCGGCCGGCATCGCCTGGGCCGGTGGTCCCAGCGGCACCGTCGAGGACGACTACATCTCCCAGGCTGTCGGAACCGGCACATTCATTGGTGAGATCGACGGCTTCACCGCCCTCGGTCGGACCAATGAAGAAGCCTCCGCGGCTGTACTGGCGCAGTGCAACGCCGCCGGTGGCGTCGACTGCTCGGTCGAAGAGGTGACCAACGACAACCTGTGCATCGTGTCGGCCGGGGACCCGTATACCGGTGAGGTGTCCGGCGGCGCCGGCCCGACGGTCGAGGCAGCTTTTGCCGACGCGGCTGCCCGTGCCGCGACTACCGACGTGCCGTTCGGCCCGGACGCCGTCGTCATCATCTCGGCCTGCCCCTAACCGGCAAGCCCGCACAGTACATCCGTCGTTCCACCGGAAAGGTGAGAGAAGATATGGCACTTCGACATAAGGCAGCATTGTTGCTGGCTGGTCTGACCGTGGCGGCTGGGGTTTCGGCCCCCGTCGCCATTGCTCGGCCGTCCTGCCAGGCGACCGACTTCAAGAGCATCTGCCAGACCAGGGGCAGTGTGTCGATCAAGGCTCGGCCGGGAACCGTGGCGCCCCCGGCCAACATCCCGCACATGCCGTTCCTGGGTATGGGCGGCCGCCGCTGACGCGGTTTTCTGACATCGCCAGGAGGCGGGGCCGGTGAGTTCACACTTCGCCGTCCTCGCCTCTTTGGCGTTGGCGATCTTCTTCACTCCGGAGACGCTCGTCCTGGGCCTCATCATCGCCGGCGACCGGAAAGTTCCGCGCGCGGCGGCGTTCGCCTACGCCGCGGGCGGCATCCTCGGAATCGCCTTCGCCACCGGGATCGGCCTGTGGATTGCCCACGCGACGGGTACCGGTCCGCACACCCCTCACCACGGGTGGCCGAGTTTCCTGTTGCGGGTGGCGATCTCGTTGGCACTGCTGTCCATCGGCATGCGCCGTGCGGTAAGTGCCATCCGGCGCAAGCCGATCCCGGATATCGCCGAACCCGAACACAAGCCCAGCAGAATCCGGACGGAGTTGACCCGCCGATTCCCGTCGCTGGATCTCAATGCCGATCTGCCGGTTCAGAGGCGCATCAGCCGTGCCGGACTTGCCGGCTTCGCGATGTGCGGACTGCACCCCAAGGTTTTCCCGATCGCCATCGCGGCCGGCCACCAGATCGTCCAGATCGAGCGGCCGGGGGAAAAGCTACGGGGAATCGTGCTCTTCGCGGTGATCTCGGTGATCCCCGCGCTGCTGCCGGCCGTGATCGACGTGGTTAAGCCCGGCGCGACCGTCGGCATCAAAGAGTCCTACGAACGCATCATGAAGGTGCACGGACGCTGGATCGGCGCATTGTTGCTGCTGGGCGCGGGTGCCTTCGTCGGCGTGGACGCCTGGCGCGATATGCCGGGCAGATAGTTCACAGCTGCTGGTGGATGTAGGAACTCGCTGAATCTGGCGGATTTGTCGACGTGCGAACTGGGCACTCGCGCTATCGTGTCGACCAATCGATCCCGATAACGTGTCGGATTCCTCGCCATTACTATTTGGTGATGTCTAGCCAGATCTCACTGGGCACAGCGCCGCTGACCCACTTTGCGGGGTGCCTGTCGGCCGCTTTTCCCACAGCGTGGCTCGCGGCGCGCGAGGCGACTTCGAGGTTGTTGGCGTCCGTGCCGAACGCGGTCACGAGGGGGTGCAGTTAAGCTGCCGTTTGATCCGGTTGGCTGCGACCTGAACGGTCAGCGGATGCCGGGCCTGCTTCTCGCGGATCGAAATGATCTGATCGGCGAGGTGTGGCACGCCCGCTCTGGGCTAGCCGTCGAGCCGGGCTATCCGGGCCAGCCGTTGACGGCGCTCATTGAAACTGCTCAGTTCTGCTCATCGAAAGTGCTCACTGTGTGGCTCCGCCATTGAGGGCGGGCCTTCCTCGATGCTGGTGGTCCCTTATAACCATCCAGCAAATTTTCGAGGAGGGCCCGCTTTCT
>CAIRCP010000198.1 GCA_903877095.1 uncultured Actinomycetes bacterium
AGCGCTCAAACGACACCTCGCCGGACACCTCTGGCGCCTCATGCTCGCCGACGAAACGCGCGCCTCCCGAGCATCTTCGAAAGTAGCGGCAAATGCCTCTTGACAAATAGAGAGGCACCACGGAACTCGGGACATCCTCCACTCATTGACACGGTTCAACGTGCTGCCGTCGCCGACGGAGTAAAACCTGATCAGGTGATCGAAGAGGCGCTGCAATTTTGGTTGCAGCGTGATAAAGCCGGGTTCACCTCAACGACCGAAAGTGAGGCGGGTCGGTCACCGAGCAGAACTTGATTGCTGAGCGCCTACGCTGCGCTTGGTCAGCCTGGGCGCCGGTCATCTTCCGCCTAGGCGCCGGTCATTTTCCGTCAGCAACGGCAGCAGGATCTCGGCGACCTCGGTCATTTCGTGCCGTGTCACGAGTAGTTCAAGGATCTGCTCCAGGGTTTGTGGCGGGTTGGTTCGCCGATTCGACATCTCCCGCAACGCGCGCACTCCCGCATGTGGGTGGGCTGAGACCGTGTTGGCGGCGAACTGATACGGGTGAACGGTCTCGATATCGGCCTCCAAGAGTGCGTGTGCCGTGCTGAACCCGGCCCTGCCATCGTCGGTGACGATGGCGTCGGCTTTTCCGATGATCGCCGCGTGGGCGACATGTCCGTCGTCAGGATCGTTGAGTCCGTAGCTGTACTCGCGGTCCTTGGGTGCGTGAACTTCTGAGCCCGGAAACGCGCGCCTCAGCTGGTCGAAGAGGTGCTGTCGGCGACTGGCGCTATCGCTGATTCCACGCTTGGCGTGCAGGCCGGCGAGTACGTAGTCCAGCTCGAAGAGGACTCCAGATCCCCACAGAGGCGCGTTAGCCCCCTCGGTGGCCAGTTGCAGCAGGAAGTCGCGCTGAAGGCTCGGCACAAGGGCACAGGTGTCGAGGATGGCGCGATACACGTGGGCGAGTCTTTCAGGCGGCGCGGACGGTCAGGGCTTGCGTTTCGCCTCGGCGAGCAGCTCGGCGACCTCGTCGGCGTCGGTATCCGCGAACTCCGCCGAGCTCTCGGTGATGAAACGGTTGCGCCGGGTGTGAAGCTCTTCGCGGTAGGCGAGAACATCGGCAAGCCGCAGCTTGCGTCGGACCGCGCCAGGTACGTGCGCGTGCAGCTCGCCGTCCTGGATTAGGCGAACTACCGTGGGGCGACTCAGGCCGAGGATCTCGGCGGCCTGCTGGGTGGAAATTTCCTGGTCGCGGGTCAGGATGCTGATCGATTGGCCGTGGCTGAGTGCGTGGGCGACCCGCTTGAGGACCTCGTAAAGCTGCTCGGTCAGTTCGACACGATCATGTTCGCCAGCACCGGACAGGAAGAAGGCAGGCTCAGGAGAGGTCCCGTGGCGGACCTCGTGCGCCTCGATGAAGCTGAGGACATTGGCAAGCCCATCGGCATCGGCCGGAACCGGGCTAACGATCTCCGCGGAGGCGGTGCTCATGAGTCTCACTTCCTCTTATTCCACTCTCGGAACCCGACCTACGGTAGCAGGATTACGAAAGTTACGAAAGTAAGTAGGCGCCGGGCCGCATCCGCCCCGGATCCGCCATGCCATTTGAATCGAGTGCTCTGAACCCCCGAGATGAGTCCAGTTAGCCCAGCTTGAACAGCGCAAACACCTTGATTTAGGATTCCGCTCAGCTTCACACGCGGAAGGTCGCTGGTTCGATCCCAGCCGGGACCACCACGTTTGACCTGCATCGACACGGTTCTTGCACTCGGTTGTCAATGGGATTTGTCCGGTTCGTGTCCGGTCGTGACTGCCTGAATCACAGTCGCGTGGCGCCCGTTCGGAGACGTAACGGCCGGTTCGTCGGGCTTGCGGCGGGTGATGCGCCGCGTGAAGGTGTCGACGACGACCAGGGGGAGCGGGATGGGTCGGCTGCCCGCGCGGGTCTTGGGTGGTCGATGATGTGCTGCCCTCAACTTCGGGCGCGGCCCGGCGGACATACAGGCGGCGGGCGGCAAGGCCGATGTCCTTGACCCGAAGGCCGACGAGTTCGGACCAGCGCAGGCCGGTGTAGGCCAGGATGGTCACGACGTCGCCCTGGTCGCCGCAGGCGGCAGCGAGGGCCTGAACTTCCGGCGCGGTCAGATAGCGATGACGTTCCCGCTCGGGGATTCGTCCCGCTGAGACCCAACTGCCGGGTTGCGGTGAATCCGGCCGTCCTGGTGCGCGACGTCGAGAATGGAGCGCAGCAGCCGCAGAGTGGACACCTTGGGCCCACGGGCCGACCGTAAGGCCGTCAACGAAGTCCTGGACAGCATTACGGGTGATCGCATCGACGGGCGCGTGGCCGAAGTGAGGCGCGATGCGTAGTTCCCAGTGCTGGCTGTACCCGCTCCAGGTTTTCTGTGCGCCCGTATTACTCTGCGGACCAGGCGATGCGGGAGAAGTCGCCGGACCGCTCGAAGTAGGGCAGTGCCGTGAGACCTTCGAAAACCACTGGCGTGAAGGGTGTTCCGCTGGTGTTCGTTGGTGAAGTCGGTTGCGTCGTCGCGGCGAACTTGACCGTCACCGTACGGTTGCGCTTCGGTGCGGCGGGATCACCGTCGAGCGCTTCGAGTTGCCTTATCGGCGTGTTGATCGCCCCGTTAGCTCTGGGGGCCGTCGCTGCGCTTGCCTACGCGTCATCGCGTTGCGATCTCGGGTGCCGCCGGGAAGTCTCGCTCCTGCCAACGAGCCAGCGCCTGCCCGTTGCTCAACTCGACGCGATTGCGAGGGCTGAGCCAATAAAAGCGCACCAGTTCGGCCAGTGCCGTCGTGTCTTTCGGGAACAAAATCATCGACAGCTTCAGCGGTTGAGGTTCCCCGTCGATAACAAGGTCACCGGCGTTGGGTGCGGTCGATCCGCCCCCTAGAGAGACCGCGCGAACGGCATCCCAGGGCATATTCAGGGAGCGGCGCGACCACAAAGCCACGCCATTCGGAGCGACCACCAAGGATCCCGTATTGCCGCGCGCCAGCAGGAGGAACACCGCAATCATCAGGGCCACGACACCGCAAACCACCCCGACGATCGGAATCAGAGTGTCGAGGGCATGGTCGCGTTGAGTGGGAGTGGTGCGACCCGGCGCGGCCAGCTTCCCAAGCATCTGCAGCAGTCCCAGTCCGAAGAAACCCAGAAGCAGGCTCATCACGGCCGTCATGAACGCCGCCACCCGCAACCGATTGGGCCGCACCACAAGTCCGCGAGCCTCAACATCGACCCGCCACCGTTGGGCAGCCGGAATCAGACTCGCGAACCGCTCGGCAAGAGCCACGTACATCCCGCCAGCCAGGATCATGATCTCGGCGATCAGGGTGGGGTATGACCTTTCCCGCCAGGCATGCACAATCCAGAAGACCGTTATCAGGCCAACGACAACTACGCTGATCCGCACCAGCCAGGCTTGTCGCGTCATGCAATCATCCCCCCACCCCGCAATACCAGAAACTGGAAATTCTCAAAGATCGCCGCCCGGTCGTGGACGAATCTCGCATCGTCAGGAACGGCGGTCTGAATGCCAACCGTGCATACCCAAGTTCTTTCAAACCAGTCTGTGCCGGCAACGATCAACGTCATCGCATCCCGGCCCTCGTAGCGATACGTCAAAGCACGACTTACGTATCCGCACAGCGTGCCGTCATAGAAAGCGAAGTCGCTCACTTCAGGCTGCGCCTCGACAGCCGCCTGCTCAGTAGCTATCGCCCGTTCCGCGGTCCGTGAGTCCTCTGATACGTCCGCGAGGGTAATCACTACCGTGGGGGTGAAATCGAGACCGCGTAGGCCTACGTTGACCAACGCTCCACGCACCAAGGTTGAATCATCCTCGTAAATCAGTGTCCACCCCGGCGGAATCGGAACCGATAAGAACGGTTCCCCCGGCGCTCTTGGTGGAAGTGGCGTCATGGATACAGAAGCATGAGCAGCGTCACCTGAATCGTGAGAGCGGTCACGCAGCCGGACGCCATCCTCGCTCTCCTGGGTTGCCACCGGGTTGGTTTGCAATCCGACAGGTAAACCCCCTCTACGGTCCATGATCAACCGAGCGCTCGTCGGATTACGCCAGAAAGGCTCTCGCCCAACGTTTCACCCACGTCACCGCCTGCCTTTCCAAAGCCGAATGCGCCAGCCCCGGCGCCGACGACCGCTCCGATTGCCTTTCCCGCGGCTTCCGCGCCCGGGATGACGGACACCGCTCTGCCGATCCTTGCGCCACCCGCAGCTCCAGCCACAGCGCCGCCCGCCGCCCCCACTGTTGTGCCCGCCCAGCTCCCTCCAATGCCGAGCATCGTTTTTGGGGCCACGTCGACTGCTGCATCCTTGATCGACTTGCCCGCCTTCAACTCATCCCCGAACTCCTTAATGCCAATTCCGAGTTCGCCGACGACTCCCAGGCGGCCCATGAATTTTCCAAACTTTGAGATGTCTTTCGCAGCATCGGCAACGCGCCCAGTGGCACGTTTCGCAGCCTGTTCACCTGACTTTTCGAGCACATCACCTTGGGGGCCGGCTGGCTTGATGTCATCGGGAGAAATCGGTGCGATACCCGAACCGGGGGAGGGCGAAGGCGACGGCGACGGCGATGGTGATGGTGACGGCGATGGCGATGGTGACGGCGAGAGAGGATGGCGGCCGTTGCCGAACAACTTCAGCCCGTGATTGCTCGCGGCTTGGACGCTTTTCTTCTCCTCTTGGGCGGCCGGCCCGAACCCCGTAGCTGCTTCCTCGTCGAAAGCAACGCCAGACATCGGCGAGGTGGCAGCAGTGATGTTTGCAGCGATCTCGTGGTCGGTAGCGCTCAAAGCGGCTGCGCGCAAAAGGATTTCGGCGGCCAAGGTCTGGGCTTGCGCTTGGCGGGCGGCCAACGCCGGCCCGATGGGGACCAATGATCGGTCGGACACCGACAGGTCCTCGCCCACGTTGAACCCAGCTGCGCGGGCCTCCTCGATGGCGTCGAGTGCAGCGCGCTGGTGATAGTCCAGTTGATCGGCGCCGCGGCGTGCGATCTTGGCCGCCTCGTACAGGTGATCGGACATGCCACGAACCTTGATCAGATCGGCAAAAGTGCGCTGTTGGGCAGCCTCGGCGCCTTGGCCCTCCCACACCGTTCCGCCCGGGTTAAGCGACCCACGATGGACAGCCGTAAACGTGTCCTCCCAATGCTCAGCGGTCGCGTCCCAGGTCCGGGCAGCCGACTTTAGATGCTCGGTGTCCCAGCCTTCGATCTGCGAGAGGCTTGGCACCCCCATGGCGACGGCAGGCACCTACACCACCGCAGAGGCCGGTGCCAGCGCAGCGAGTCGCTGGGCCGATTGCTCATCGGACTCCAGGTAGCTGCTGGCCGCATCACTGGCCTTAGCTCCGGTGGCCTGGACACGGAGAGCCAGGAGTTCAGCGGCAGCCGCGGCGATCGTCTGATTTGCGGTGACAGCGGCGGCAGTCGCCTGTCCACTGGGCAGATCGGCAGTGATCGGCGCACGACCAGCTAATTCCCCGGCTGCCGTTGCGCATTCGTCCGACCATGCATTCAAGCCTGCCGGATCAACCTGAACCCCCCACACCAGCTAATGATATGTCGACCGAACGCATCGAGGCCAATCGAACCCGAATGACCGTCGAGGCCGCTCATCGCGCCGAGAAGTCGTATTCGAGAAGGTACGCAGATGCGACCTCGACCTTGTCGCACACTTCGACGGCGACGTCATTGGTGTCGTAGGCCGTTCGGAGCACCGTGAGGTCCGGTGACCGACGATGCGATGCGAAGCATCGGGGTGCCTGCTCCCCGGAATCCCCGGAGCCGGCCACCGGGTAGGCGGCAGCCCGAGAAGTCCTGGTAGGGAGTGCAAGCACCGTGTCCGGTTTATGTCCGTTCGCCGGGAAGGCGTGAGTACGTCAGCCCTGCTCAATGCGGCGCATAGGACGCATAGACGCAGATAAACCGCAGTTCAGTGGCTAATCAGGCCGCTTCACGTGCGGAAGGTCGCTGGTTCGATCCCAGCCGGGACCACCACGTTTGACCTGCGTAGACATTGCGCCGAGAAGGGCGGGCCTTCCTCGCTTCTTTCTCATGGCCAAATGGAAGTCGGTAGCGGAAACTCTTGGGACGCATTGTCCAACCCAGTGACCCTTCGTTCTGTCACGATCGCTCGCATGTCGGATTCCGGGACGGCCGAGCTCACTGTGCTTTCCAGCATGTTGCTTGAGCGCAACGCGATTGAGGCGCGCATCGCTCGGCTTCCTTTTCGACGCCGTGCGACTGCGGGGTGAACTCGATGCACGCGGTGTCAAGATCGGCGTGGCCACCAGCGTCCGCGCAGGGCAGTGGGACGCGGCTGAGATCTACCCCCACTCCAACAACCCACTCTTGACGCTGAGCGATCTTCAACGTCGTCAGCTGGAACTGTTCACCGGCACGGGGTAACCGGGCTCCAAACCACTGACCAATTCCCGGACAGTCGGGGTTTAGGCGATTCTCGTTACCGGGGAACCGGGAACAGGTCAGTCATCCCCTCGTGCGATGTCGCCAACCCCCATGGCGGTGTCACCCCTCCGCGGACCCGCACTGGCGCAAGTGTTCCTCCCGGTCGTGGTTCGGGGGCTGGGCGCACATGTGGACGCCGGTGTCGTCCGGATCGTCAGGCCCATAGCCCGTCGTCCATTGTTGGCCGCACACGACTGGCCCTTTTCCTGATTCCATCAGAGTTCGCCCTCCTCAGTTGGACCGTGCGATCTGCTGTCTCGAGCCCCTGCAGACACTCCGGGGGAATCACCTCCAAGCGCTGTGGAAGCTCTGTATGGCATTTTCCTGCAAGCACGGTCACAAGCTTCTGTGAAAACCGGCTCCACGCTGTCAAGATCCTGTAGCCCGGTCGCTGGTGTGCTGTGAATGTCGTTGTCGGGCAGACGCATTAGCGAAAAAACGCGTTCGTGTCACTACCGTGGCCGTTATGCGGAAAGTCAACCGAATCTCCATAGCGTCCACCGCCATCGCCCTGACCTTCATGGGTGGCGGGCTTGCCCTCGCGGCGAGCCCCATCGCCGCGGCGACGCCGTCGTCGCACGTCAACGCGACCGGTGGCGACAACTCCGCCGTCGACACCGACGGCACCCAGGGTGACTTCACCAACGCGGTGCAGGGCACTGTCGACAGCGACGGCGACGAGGACGCCTTCGACCTCGTCAACTCCGATGAAGCCAAGCCCCAGGAGAAGGCCCCCAGCAAGATGACGAAGTAGCGGTTCGGTCTGCGTCTGCTGTTCGGTCGGCGTCCGCCGCCCTATGATCGGGCCGGTGACCACATACCTCGTCGCCGGCGGCAGCCGCGGCATCGGGCTTGAACTGGTTCGGATGCTCGCTGGTTCGGCCGCGCGGATCGACGTGTGGTCGCGTTCGGCCGACGCGCTGCCGATTGAGGGGCCGGTCCGGCACGTTCCCTGTGACGTGACCGGGCCCGATCCGCTGCCGGATCCGCCGGAGTCCATCCAGGGTGCGGTGTACTGCCCGGGGACGGTGAACCTCAAGAGCTTCCGGGCGCTGTCCGAAGATGACTTCCGTCGCGACTGGGAAGTGAATCTGCTTGGCGCCGTGCGGTTTCTGAAGGCCTGCCAGCCCCGGCTCAAGGGAGTCGACGGCGAGCCCGCCAGTGTGGTGTTGTTCAGCACCGTCGCGGTGGCCCAGGGGATGCCGATGCACTCGTCGGTGGCCGCGGCCAAAGGTGCCGTGGAGGGGCTGATGCGGTCGCTGGCCGCCGAATGGGCCCCGAAGGTGCGGATCAACGCCATCGCCCCGGCGCTGGTGGACACTCCACTGGTCGAACGGATGCTGTCCACGCCGGAAAAGCGTGAGGCCATGGCCGCGCGGTATCCGCTCAAGCGGGTCGGCACCACATCGGACGCCGCCGCACTGGCGAGGTTCCTGCTCTCACCGGAGAGTGGGTGGATCACCGGCCAGGTGCTCGGCCTCGACGGCGGTATGTCGACAGTTCGGGTCTGAACGCGACGACGCCGGTCGGGTCTGGCTGACCGGATCGCCGCCGATGCAAATTTGTCGTACCGCGGTGCGATGCTGACGTCATGACCGCGACCGCGACCGCCACCGGCACCGACGCCGGAGTGAATCCGGGTGGGCGTTTGGCGGTGTTGTTCGAGGAACTCGCGGAGTTGACCGGTCAACGCAACGCCATCGACGGGCGCATCGTCGAGATCGTGGCCGAAATCGACCGCGACGGACTGTGGGGTGCCACCGGGGCGCGATCAGTCACCGCCCTGGTGGCCTGGAAGACCGGCACCTCGCACAGCACTGCCGCCGCGATCGCCACGGTGGCCCACCGGCTGGAATCGTTTCCCCGCTGCGCCCAGGGCATGCGGGAGGGCCGGCTGTCACTGGACCAGGTCGGGGTGATCGCCGCACGCGCCGGTGACGGATCCGACGCGCACTACGCACAATTGGCCGAGGTCGCCACCGTCCGCCAGCTGCGCACCGCGATCACGCTGGAACCCCGCCCCGATCCCGGCCCCCGGCCCG
>CAIRCP010000199.1 GCA_903877095.1 uncultured Actinomycetes bacterium
ATGCCCGATCCGCCGCCCACTGCCGCCGCCGGCCGGCCAATTCCTCGGCCGCACGGGCCGCCTGCTTCTGCGCTCGCGTCGCCACCACACACCTCCATCATCAAGGTGTTGCGACGACCGCTGGAATCCGCCTTGACTTCCGTGATCGGCATGGAACACAGCACCGGCCAGGCTGCCCCGCAACGCGGCAGCGGCGCTGAGGGCGTCGGTGACGAGTTCGGTGCGCATATGCTCGGCGATCGCCCACCCCGCGACCCGCCGCGAGCAGCAGTCGATCACCGTGGCCAGGTACAGGTTCCCGCCGCTCGCCAACGGCAGGTAGGTGATGTCGCCGACATAGCGGGTGTTGATCTGGGTGGCGGTGAAGTCCCGGTTGAGCAGGTCGGGGACCTTCTGGTCGGCCGGATCGGCCACCGTGGTCGTGACCCGCCGGCGGCGCCGGTAGCCGGCGATCCCGTGGGTGCGCATCACCCGGGCCACCCGCTTGTGGTTGACCCGCTCGCCGTCGGGCACACCGTCGTTGAGCTCGGCGGTGATCCGCGGCGCCCCGTAGGTGTTGTCCTCGTCGTGCACCACCCGGATCCGCTCGGCCAATGCCTGGTCAGCGGCCTGGCGGGCCGCTCGGCCCTCAGCACCGGCCAACCACGCGTAGAACGACGACCGTGCGACCTCCACGACCGCACACAGCCACTTCACCTCGAAGGCGTGCAGGTGGTCGGCGACGAACTCCGAAGCGGCTCACCAGTTCGTCTCCCCGGCGAAATACTTCGCCGCCGACCGCAGAATGTCCCGCTCGGTGGACAACCGGGCCGCCTTGGCGCGTAACGCCGTGTTCTCCGCCCGCAGCCGGGCCAGCTCCTGCTCCGCAGTCTCGACACCGTGGGCCAGCTGCCCCGCCGCGGTGGGTTTGTGGTGTCGGATCGGCACCCCGGCGACCTTGCACCACGCTGACAGTGTCGCCTCGCTGACACCGAGCTCGGCGGCGATCACCGTGATCGTCGCACCCTCGGTATCTCGGTACAGCGCGACCGCGTCACGCTTGAACTCGTCTGGATAGTTTTTCCTTGCCATCGCGTTGGATCATCTCGCTTCCCCCAAGAACATCCTGGGATTGAGCGTGTCCAACACATGGGGTCAAGTCCCGACACCGCCTGGACATCTTGTTGCGGATGCGTTTGCCGGCAATCGACAATTTATGCCAAACCCCTTATCTCATGGCGTGTGACGATGAATAAGGAGTCGCTGAGATCGCTGGTGGTGGGTGGGTCAGCGTCATCGCGTCCGCTGATGTGGCCTGGCAAGCTGTCGGCATGTCCAACGGTGGTGCTCGGCGAAGTCTGGTGGATTCCGCGACGCGGGTGAAACGGTTGGGGCTGTTATCGGCCGGGTTGGTCGCTGTCGTGGTGCTCCTGGCGCTCACCATCAATTCCGCAGCTTTGACGGCCCTCGACCGATCCGTGTGGGCGTGGTTCGACGTTCACCAGAGTCCGTCGTGGCACGTCGATTCCACCGGCGCGTTCAGCTACCTCGGCCGACCCCTGCACGTCGCAACAGCCGGCGTGCTGTGCGGCGCGCTGCTGGCAGCCCGCGCGCGATCGTTGGCACCCGCCGTCCTGGTCATCGGCGGCGTCGGGGTCGGCGTCATCGCCGAACAGGCGCTCAAGGCCACCGTCGGCCGAATCGCCGACATCGCGCCGATGTATCCCGCGAATTACCACCACTCGTTTCCGTCCGGCCACGTCACGGGATGCGCCACCCTCCTCGGGCTGACCGCGGTGTGCCTCGGCGCCGGACGCAGCCGGACGCGTAGGGCGGTATTGACCGGCCTGGTGCTCGCCGGCGTCGTGACCGTCGCCCTGCTGGCGCTCTACTCGTATTCGCACACGTTTACCGACGTGCTGGGGGGAATGGCCTTGGGCGGGGGGATCGTCGCGGCAGGCGCGGCGCTGTGGGCGTCGAACAGGGTGGCAAAAAACCTGTCCTGAACTGCAAGAACTCTGGTGCGCGATACTGGGATTGAACCAGTGACCTCTTCCGTGTCAGGGAAGCGCTCTCCCGCTGAGCTAATCGCGCGGGGCGTGCATCGGAGGTGGAGACGGGAATCGAACCCGTGTGCACGGCTTTGCAGGCCGTTGCCTCACCACTCGGCCACTCCACCGTAGGTTTGATGCCCAATTGCACCTTCGAGCGGATGACGGGATTCGAACCCGCGACCCTCACCTTGGCAAGGTGATGCGCTACCAACTGCGCTACATCCGCACAACCCGGGCGAACTCGTCGCCCAGTTGCGGGGATGACGATAGTGCACGGGGCGCGGAGCCTACAAATTGGCGGCGTGCCTCACCCACTCTGAGCGCGTAGCCGGTAGCGGTGCCTCACCTACTTTGAGCGCGTTACCCGGAAGGCTTGCCCAGCGTGGAGGGCAAGATCGATATGGCCGCGAGACGGCAGG
>CAIRCP010000200.1 GCA_903877095.1 uncultured Actinomycetes bacterium
CCCGCCACATCGATCTGGAAGCATTGCAACCGTCAATCAACCGATTGACCAAGACGAAGTAGCGCAAGCCCCCCACGCGCTCACCATGCGTGAGGCACCAGCCACTACTTCGCGCTCACTTTTAGGTGAGGCACCTCGGATGAGACGTTCCTCGCGGACGCTGGCCTCACGCGTTTTCGAGCGCCCGGGCCGCTCCCTGAGATGCCACCCGGTGACCAATGTGCTTCGTTAGCAATATTTCGACTTCCACCGCGACCCGTCTCACGATGGGAAAAGTGCTCAGTGTTCGGCCCCAGGCAAAGGCACAGTAACAACTGCCGCAACTACTGGTAGCTTTCTTAGGAGATTCAGCAAGCAGTCTTGGGGATTCAGCCGATTTCTGTTGAGCGGCTCTGGACATACAGCATGGGCGAACCTGCCCCTGCCGATCGACGCGGGACAAGGTGCGATGGCGCGACATTTGTCTGATTTGGTACTACTCACGGAGCTTGAGCCCACCGCCGAGGCGAACCTCAACCGGCATCTGGCGATGAGCACCGAGTGGCATCCCCACGACTATGTGCCGTGGGATCTGGGCCGAAATTTTGCCGCCATGGGTGGCGACGATTGGGATCCGGAGCAATCTCAGCTCAGCGAGGTCGCCAAGGCGGCCATGGTCACCAATCTCCTCACTGAGGACAATCTGCCCTCTTACCACCACCAGGCGGCGGAGTTCTTCTCCCTGGATGGCGCCTGGGGGACGTGGGTGGGGCGGTGGACGGCCGAGGAAGCGCGGCACAGCATCGTGATGCGTGACTACCTCGTCGTCACCCGCGGTGTCGACCCGGTCGAGCTGGAGGAGGCCCGCATGGTCCACATGACGAACGGGTTCCGCGCCACCCCGGAAGAGGAACAACGGCACAAGACGGACTTCCTGCTGTCGATCGCTTACGTGTCCTTCCAGGAACTGGCCACCCGCGTCAGCCATCGCAACACCGGCAAGATCTGCAACGACCCGGTCGCTGACCGGATGCTTGCACGGATCGCCGCTGACGAGAACCTCCACATGATCTTCTACCGCGACGTGTGCGGCGCGGCCCTCGACCTCGTGCCCGACCAGGCTCTGGAGGCCGTTGCCGACGTCGTTGAGAATTTCCGTATGCCCGGTCAAGGGATGCCCAACTTCCGCCGAAACGGCATGCTGATGGCCAAGAACGGGATTTACGACCTGCGCCAGCATCTTGAGGAGGTGGTGATGCCGGTCCTGCGCAAGTGGCAAATATTCGAACGGACCGACTTCACCTCGGCCGGCGAACAACGCCGTGAGCAACTGGCCTCATATTTGGTTCAACTCCAAAACCAGGTCGTCAAGTTCGAAGAACAACGTGATCGCCTGCTGGCTCGGGAAGAAGCACGACGGGGCCTCAAGATCTCGTAACGGGTTCGCCACTCGCTTGGCGTACTTGTTCGGGCACATAAACCCCCGTCCGGTGTGCGGCAAGGATCGCAGTGGTGTCACCGTTCTCCACCACGGCCTGGGCGACGTCGGCGAGTCGTTGACGAGTTCCGCGGGCATACGCTCGCAATAGCGCGAATGCCTGATCCATCCCGACATCGGCCCGTTCGGCGACAACCCCTTTCGCTTGCTCCACGACGATCCGACTGTTCAATGCCGTCTGGAGTTGCTGATTGATCACATCGGCTTTGTTGAGGATGCGGTGGTGCAATATCCCGATCGTCGCCACATCAGCGAGAGCCTGCCCTACAGCGAGGTCCGACTCCCCCAGTGCTCCGACCGTGTTACGGAACAGGTTCAGCGCGCCGACATGTTCCTCCCGCAGGCGCAGAGGCAATGCGCACACTGATCGGTAGTTGTAATCGCCCGCCTTGCTTGCGAATTCAGGCCAACGCTGCGAGTCGACTCGGAGATCGTCAACGAGCACTTGCTCACCGGATCGATACGCAAGCAGACACGGACCCAGGTCGGCCTCGACCTGAAGTAATTCCAGCAGTCTGGTCTCCTCGCTGCTCGACGCGAGAACGTGGAGTTGACCTCTCAGGTCTCCGATCAGGATCCCGGCAGCCGATATCGGCAGAAGCACCATGCAACTATCGATGAGTTGCTGGGCCAGTTCGACGGCGTCGTAATCCTCGACCAGTGTGTCCGCCAGTCCGACGAACGCCTGGGCGAGCAGCCCATAGTTGTCCATGTCCGTCCCTTCGCTGTTGATTGTCTCGTCATTCAGCACTTCGGCGCCTCCTGCCCGGGCGGGAGACCCTCGTCGGATTCTGGATGAAATCGCAGGCGCCGGGTGACGACGTCACGCGCCACGTCGTTGAGGAGTCGCCGGTTCCCAAATGCAAAAGCCTGCAGACGGACATAGGCCGATCGCGCGTCGATCCCCAGTTGCGCCATGGTCATTCCGGTGGCCTGATGAACCTCCCGGGTGCTCAGCGGCTGATTCCACCACGGTCCGAGCGAGTCGGGAAGCCGCCCATCCGGTCCGATGCTGAGCAGAACCGCGGTCAGGATTTCGGCGATCGCGACTGCGTCGCCCATGTCCTGCGCGCACAGAGTCTCACCTGCGGCGGAGTAGAGATCCAGGGCACCGACCTTGATGGCACCAACGTTCAACGGCACGGCATAGATTCCACCGAGGCCGAGGTTCCTGATCTCGGAGAGAAAAACCGGCCAACGATCGCCGCGACCCGGGTCGACCAGTGACATCGGCACAGCGGCTGCGATCGAGTCCACCGCCGGACCTTCACCCAAGGTGACCTGTGTCCATTCAACCTTCTCGGCGACCGCGTCGCTGGCGGCCAGGACCTCCAGACCGATCCCGGATACGTTGAGGACGATCCCGGCCCGCTGGACCGGTAGGACCATGACGCACGCGGCGCACAAGCGCTGTGGACCGTCGCCGAGATCGGTGATCGTATCGATGGCCGCCAGGAAACGGGCTTTGGCATCGCGCGGGAAGGCGTCTCCCGTTGAGTACGGGAGCGACGGTGTCATGGAATGCTCCCGTCTGCAGTGCGACCGTGAAAACGAACCGAATCATGGTCGGTTGACCACCGCACAAATACCGGTGTGAATGGAACCGCGATGCCAAACGAACCCTACTCGCCAATAGGGCGGCCGAGACGACCTGAGCCCCCGGTGTTGTCGCAGTGGATAACTCGCTGCGGTCGCCAGACAATCGTCGCACTGGTCCTGACGGTGCGGCCGACGACCAGCACGGCGAGGCTGTCCCCAAAGTGGTCTTCGCCGGCCACGGCTCAGCTCAGGGAGCCTCACCGGCGCGCCTAACACAGCGAAACCCAATGTGGCTCATGCCGGTGTCGATCATCTGGGGACGGCGGGCAGCGGGTCGGTAGCGCAGGCAGTAGTTGTCGGCACACAGGAAGGAGCCGCCCTTGATGACCCTGCGGGGAACCTTGAACTGCGGTTGCGCGGAGTCGTAACTGCCTGCCTCGCAGCAGGGGTCGCCGGCGCGGGTGTCGCCGTACCAATCACTCGTCCACTCCCAGACATTGCCGGCCATGTCGAATAGTCCATACCCGTTGGCCGGAAAGCTGCCGACCGGGCTGGTACGGCCGTAGCCGGAGTCTGGACGCCACGGGAATTCGCCGTGCCAGTAGTTGGCCAGCCGTTGGCCTGGCAATTCCGGATCATCGCCCCAGGTGTAGGTGGTGTGGTCGAGGCCGCCGCGGGCAGCGGTCTCCCATTCGGCTTCGGTGGGCAATTCGAGTCCTGCCCATACGGCGTACGCCTCGGCGTCCTCGGCGGCGACGTGAACCACGGGGTGGTCGGCACGCGTGTCGATCGACGAGAGCGGACCCACCGGCTTGCGCCACGAAGCCCCGGGAGTCCAGGTCCACCATTGGCTCAGATGCCGCAGATCGACCGGGCCGTTGGTGCGACGGAACACCATTGATCCCGGCACGAGGTTCGCCGCCGGCGCGCCGGGGTAGTCCGCGGGATTCAGCGGCCGCTCAGCCACGGTGACATAGCCTGTGGCATCGACGAATTCGGCAAAATCGGCGTTCGTCACCTGGTGGGCCTGGATCCAGAACCCCTTGACTGCGACGTCCCGGACCGGACTTTCCTCCGGGTAGTGCCGATCGGATCCCAGCGTGGCGGTCTGGGTGGGGATCCATACGAGATCTGCCGCCAAGCTCAGCCGCCGCGGGATTCGAATTGCTTCTTGAGCTTTTCCACCGCGGCGGTGATGGTGAACGACGCCGGCTCGCTGCGGGGCGGGAACTCCTTGAAGGTGTCGAGAAACCGCAGGACCAGTGCGTTGCCGTAGAGAGCGATGAAAACGTTCTCCAGAACCCAGTCCCAGTAGGTGTTGGAGGTAACGTCGGCGCGTTCGAACGGGTCGGTGCGCAGGTTGAAGATCTTCGGTGCCCGCAACTCGGTGAACGGCTCGAACCAGATCTGCAAGGTGCCCTGGCAGCGCTGCTCGAGGAAAACGATCTTCCAGTTCTCGTAGCGCAGGCCGAGCACGTCGCAGTCGTCGGAGAAGTAGATCAGGCCGCGGCGCGGGCTCTGATCCTCCTCGCCGGTCAGGTACGGCAGGATGTTGAAGCCGTCGATGTGCACGTGGTAGGTCTTGTCGCCGATCGTGTGGCCCTGCTTGAGCTTGGTGACGATGTCCGACTCACCCGCTGCCGCAAGGAATGTGGGCAGCCAGTCGTGGTGCTGGACGATCTCGTTGGACACCACTCCGGCCGGTATGCGTCCGGGCCACCGGATCATTTCCGGCACCCGGAAGGCACCCTCCCAGCCGGTGTTCTTCTCACTGCGGAACGGGGTGGTGGCGCCGTCGGGCCAGCTATTGGCGTGCGGGCCGTTGTCGGTGGAGTAGATGACGATGGTGTCCTCGGTGATGCCGAGTTCGTCGACGAGGTCCAGCAATCGGCCGACATGGTTGTCGTGGTCGATCATCGTGTCGTGATAAGGCGACTGCCAGCGGCCGGCCTGGCCGAGGCTCTCCGGTTTGGTGTGGGTGCGGAAATGCATGTGGGTGGTGTTCATCCACACGAAGAACGGCGTATCGGACTCGTGCTGGCGCTTGATGAAGTCGATTGCCGCTGTGGTGGTCTCGTCGTCGATCGTCTCCATGCGCTTCTTGGTGAGCGGTCCGGTGTCCTCGATGCGTTGCCGGCCGACCGGGCCGTACCGCTCATCGACTTCGTCGGAGATCTCCTCGGTGGCCCACGAGCGAATGACACCGCGCGGCAACATCATTTTGCGAAGAAGCGGCGCCTCCTCGGCGGTCGGGTAGTTCGGGTTCTCCGGTTCTTCCTCGGCGTTGAGGTGGTAAAGGTTGCCGAAGAACTCGTCGAAGCCGTGCGCCGTGGGCAGGTGCTTGTTCAGGTCACCGAGGTGGTTCTTGCCGAACTGGCCAGTGGCATACCCCAGCGGTTTGAGCAGCTCGGCGATCGTAGGGTCGTCGGCGGACAGGCCCATGTCGAAACCGGGCATGCCGACCTTGCTCAGGCCGGTGCGGTACACGCTCTGTCCGGTGATGAACGAGGAGCGGCCTGCGGTGCAACTCTGCTCGCCGTAGGAGTCGGTGAAGCGCATGCCTTCTGCCGCGATGCGGTCGATGTTGGGGGTGCGGTAGCCCATCAATCCGTCGCTGTAGCAGCTCAGATTGGTGATCCCGATGTCATCGCCCCAAATCACCAGGATATTCGGTTTTCCTGCAGGCATTTACGTCCCCACTTCCATCGGTAATTCGTCCCACCCTATGCGCTCACGGGTAGCGTTGGCCATGACGAAAACTGGGGGAACCATGCCGGACAGGGCTGCTACCGACGGATCGACACTTCCGTTCCCGACGGCACCATCGGCCAGCACCGCCGGCTACACGCTGGCCGAGTCGACCCACCAGCGTCGCGTCGAGCCCCGCCACCTGCCTGACGATGCGCCGAACATTCTCATCGTCCTGCTCGACGACGTCGGGTTCGGCCTTTCCGATGTGGTCGGCGGCGAGGTGCGGACGCCGGCGTTCCGGCGAGTCGCTGAAAACGGTATCTGCTACAACACCTTTCACACGACGTCGATCTGTTCGCCGACCCGGGCGGCGCTGCTGACCGGACGTAACCACCATCGGGTGCATTCGGGCACGATCGCCGAACGCGCCGTGGACTGGGACGGCTACACCGGGGTGATCGGCAAGGACACCGCCACCGTCGCCGAGGTGCTGGGCCACTACGGCTATTGCACGGCGGCGTTCGGCAAGTGGCACAACTCCCCCGCCACCCAGACCACCGCGATGGGGCCGTTCGACCGCTGGCCCACCGGGCACGGCTTCGACTATTTCTACGGTTTCATCGCCGGTGAGACCTCGCAGTGGGAACCGCGGCTGTATCAGAATCTCAATCCGATCGAGCCGCCCGAACGCGAGGGCTATCACCTCTCCGAGGACCTCGCCGACAACGCCATCTCCTGGCTGCGCCAGCACCGGGCCTACGCCCGTGACCGACCGTTCTTCATGTACTGGGCACCCGGCGCCGCGCACGGACCCCACCACGTCGCCAAGGACTGGGCCGACAAGTATCGGGGCGCCTTCGACGACGGCTGGGACGCCTGACATGAAAATGAAGGTGACCCCACGCCGGTGAGTGCAGCATCAGGCGACTCGCCGCCACTTCGGTCGAGGCGAGATACGCTGCGCAGTTTGCTTTTTGGGTTCTCAGGCAGTATCTGCAAGTGGTTCGAGGGTGACC
>CAIRCP010000201.1 GCA_903877095.1 uncultured Actinomycetes bacterium
CGACGGCCCCAACATGCGCCGACACGGCCATCAGCAGGACACCACCTGACCACAGCGCAGGCGCGGGGACCGCTACCAGATCCCCGCGCCCGCGCTACCACTTCCTCACACAGCCGCTACCAACAACCCCGGCTAAACACGTAGGTGACGACCTTCGTCTTGAACTCACCGGCCGCCGGGCGTCCCCGCCGCTGACCCCGCCGGAAGATCAGCTCGATCACCTCCGGGCGGCCGATGTCGAGGTTGTCGGTGACCAGGGCCTCGAAGAACCCGCGAGCGTGCCGGGGTGCATCGAACACCAGCGTGCGCGAGGTCTCCACCTGCCGCATCGACAACTCCCACCAATACCCGGCGGCGCGGTCGTGTTCGGTCAGCGGCAGCGGTGAGCCAACGATCGACTTCAGCGTGCTTGTGGGTGCTGTGGTTGTCCAGGATCAGGTGGACCTGCAGTCCAGCGGGCACTTCACGGTTGACGGTGTTGAGGAACGTGATGAACTCGGTGGCGGGGCAGACATTGGCCGATCACCGAGCCGGTCGGCACGTCCAGGGCGGCGAACAGGGTCGTGGTGCAAAAGCCTGGATCTGAGATTTCTCGTCCATGCACAACACGATCGCCTTATCCGGCGGATTCAGATACAAACCGACGACATCGACGAGCTTGTCCTCGAATATCGGATCAGCGGACACCTTGAAGGTGTACAACCGATGCGGCTTGATGCCTAGATCGGACCAGATCCGTTGCACCGCTGCATGACTCACTCCAACACGCTTGGCCATTGTGCGACATGACCAATGCGTATTGCGTGCCACGCCACTAGATCACGGCCGGCGCTGATGCGTCGTGGCGGTCAGTTGCGGTAGGTGAACGGACGGATTGTGGCCAGTCCGACGCCGTTGCACTTGGTGCAGTAGAGGGGAGTGCCGAACGAGGGCTCCCGACCCGTCGCGCCGCAGTGCCCGCATGGCTCGACCGGCTCCTTGATGGTCTGTGCACCCTTGCCGCGACAAGCGCCACAGGTCAGCCGGGAACCCGGCTGCACGCCCCGTCCGCCGCAGAACGCACACCCGGCGCGCGGCTCACGAACGCGGACCTGACCCGCGCCCTCACAGGCGGTGCAGGTGGACATCGTCGACATCACCCCGAACGGGTCGACGCCCGTACCGTTGCAAAAACCGCACACCAGGAAATCGTCTGCATCAACACTCACCGCTGTGACCTCCGCTTCACTACGACGTTTCTCCGTCGCGCTACCAACATGTTTCGTGCCGCCGAAATCCGCTGAGGTTGTCCGGCGCTCACGGGCATGGGCCGGTCACTCAGAGACATTCGGGCGCGGGTGGGAATCCCTCGCGTGGTCCGGATCGTACTCAGGCCGGGGACCTCGTTGGCCGTCATGGTGGTCCGACGCATTTGGGAATCTCCCGTCGATCGAGGCCGAAGCCTGCGGAACTTGTCTAATTGCATTTGCCGCAGGGCCTTTCAGCCCTTGCGGCCGAACGCTGCCTGCCAGAGTCCGGTCGCGTTCCGGCGGTCCTCAGCGTGACTGTTGAGTGTCTCGGCGACCTGCGCGCGCCGCTGTGCCGCATCCAGCCGGCGCTGCTCAGCGCGTTCGGCCGCGTCCAGCTTGCGGTTGAGTCGCAGGTCATCGATCGTCGACTTAATGTCATCACGCAGTGCTGTTGCGCCGTCGCGCAGCCCCTGGTCGCGATCGCGACCCTCTGCCCGGCGTAACACCTCGTCGGCCAGCCGGGCATCGTTGTCGGCCCGACGCGCTTCCTTGTCGGCAAGGAGCTGCGGCACCAGATCTGCCAGGTCGTCACTATGCATATCTTCCTGCTTCCCGCGTAGTTCACTGGGGCACTTCGCCGTTCGGGTCGGAACGGTCATCCGTTAAGCCGACCGCAGACGAGAAACACACTGTCACCCCGAAGGGCACGGGATGTCTATAGACCATCAGAGCGATTGTGGAACTACGCCTTTCGACTTGGCCGCATCGATCGGTGAATCGCAGTCGGTGGAATCGCTCCAGAGTCGATCCACACTCGCTCTATCGGTCTATTCCCAATGAGCTTTGCGTTCCACAAGATTGAGGTGTCACTCACCCAGGTGGTGACTACAGAGTGGCTCGACTGATCCACTGGAAAAACATCTCAAGGTAAAGGAGCTATCAGGATGGCTATCGAATCTGCTAACTCGTCGTCGAGCCTCGTTGAGGTCGTGGACCGCATCCTCGACAAGGGCGTCGTTATCGACGCTTGGGTCCGCGTGTCCCTGGTCGGTATCGAGCTGCTCGCCATCGAGGCGCGCGTTGTGATCGCATCTGTCGACACGTGGCTGAAGTACGCCGAGGCCGTTGGCCTCACCAAGGCTGAGGAAGTCGCCGCGTAGTTACTGGCCCCTTTAGGTGGCTTCGGGAGGCAGGCTGTCCGGTCGTTTGTGAACCGGGCAGCCTGGCCTTCGGTCGTGTATCGGCAGTTTTGGACAAGCAACGAACCCCGAAGGGAAGAAAGTTATGGGCACACGGGCTGAGGACATGGGCTCCCTCGTGGATGGATTGATCACTAGCGCGCAGCAACGCGTCGATGCAGCGCAACAGCGCATCGAGAACGAAGCTTCCCGGCTGGCGCAGGGACTTGAAGACGCGCAGGAACGCGCCGTGTCGTACGCGGCCAGTAAATCCAGCGTCGATGAGTTTGTTCAGGATTTGAGCGACGGCCGGCGTCAGCGTGCCGCTGAGGACGGGGCAGAGCGCGCAGAAACGGATGCGGCGCGCCGGATCGACACAGCAGAATTCATGACCAACGTCAGCGCCAACGTGGCCGGCATCAAGCTTGACGTCGCCGACATGCTGGGCTCGTTCTTCGGTACTCGCAAGACGAACGCTGAGGCGGATCGGACCGAGCGCGCGGATGTCGACCAAGCTCGCCGTGACGTCGAGGAGGTTCGCCGGGCGGAGGGCGCGGAGGCAGCTGAGGCGCGTCGCGACGTAGCCTCTCAGCGCAGTGCTGACGTCGCCGAGGCGCTCGGTGACCTCGCCGAGGATCGGACCCAGGCTCGGGCAATCTGGCAGGAGGGCATCGAAGCGGTTCGCGAGGTCCAGGCCGGGACAGGTGCAGAAAAGGCGGCGGCTGAGGCCGCAGCAGCCGAGGCGGCTGCCCAGGAGCGGGCTGCCACCGAGAAGGCAGCCGCCGAGAAGGCAGCAGCCGAGAAGGCAGCAGCGGAAAAGGCTGCCACGGAGCGGGCTGCCACCGAGAAGGCTGCGGAGAGCGACAAGGCTGCCAAGCGGGCGGCTTCGTCAGAGTATTAAGAAATTGCCGGCTCCCCGTTCGGCTCTGCCACGCGGGGCGATCCATGATCGCCCCGCGGCTGGTAGTCAGGTCCGGCCCAGTCCGGTCACAGGGGCGAGGCAGTTGTTCGTGCCTCAGGGCGCGGGAGCGCGAAAGTGCTTTCGCGACTGCACATCTCACGTTCCATCAGCGTGAGGCAGTCGACCGACTGTTGAGTGGAAGAGGGTTTGTTCAATGACATCCGTGGTAAAAGCTGTCCCGCGGAAGGACTTCGTAGCCACCCGGCAGATCAAGGAGTTGACTGCCCGCGGCTTGGACTATCTGCATGCCGGGTTTCCGCTTCATCTGCGCGGACCCTCAGGTGTGGGCAAGACGACCCTGGCGATGCACATGGCGCACGGGCTGGGCCGACCGGTAATGCTGATGAGCGGCGACGATGAGTTCGGCACCAGCGATCTCGTCGGCGGCGCCACCGGTTACAACCGCAAGCGCACCGTAGACCGGTTCATCCGCTCGGTCACCAAAGTCGAGGAGTCGATGCGCGAGCAGTGGGTGGACAATCGGCTCACGGTGGCCTGCAGGGAGGGCCTGACTCTGGTTTACGACGAGTTCACCAGGTCGCGGGCGGAGGCCAACAACGTCTTGCTTTCGGTCCTGGAAGAGGGCGTCCTGGTCCTGCCCGAGCGCACCAAGACTGCGAACTATCTCAAGGTTCATCCGGAATTCAAGGCCATCTTCACCAGCAACCCGGAGGAATACGCAGGCGTCCACAAGGCCCAGGACGCCTTGCTAGAGCGCATGGTGACGATCGATCTGTCGTGCTTCGACTTCGAGACCGAGACCGCGATCACCCAGGCGAAGTCGGGGATCGACGTCGCCGATGCCGCAGTGATCGTCTCGGTGGTACGCAAGGTGCGCGAAATGATCGGCGGCGACTACAGCCCGTCGTTGCGCAGTGCGGTCATGATTGCGAAGGTCATGCTCGGCCGCGGCAAGACCGCGGAGGATCTTGCGTTCTTCGAGCAGGCGTGTGTTGATGTGTTACTCAGCGCTCTCGCTCGCGGTGGTTACACGCAGGACCGTGGGACGCAGGTCGTTACCGCCGAGCTGCTGGCGATCGTCCGGAGCTTCTCGGCCCATCGTGCAGAGTTTGCCGCAGCCGTGACGGATATCAACGCGGTGCTGCCCGACAACGTCAAAGACGGCAATCCCTCGCCGGCAGAAATCTAGAGCCGGCCGTCATGACGGGATCGAAACGTCGGACGGTGCCTTCGCCGCCGTCGATGCGCGACGTGGTGATCAGGCGGGCGACCCCGCTGGGACGATCAAGTGACGGCGACCAGGAGGCGTACTTCCGCCTGAGCTTGTTCAGCGCCGAGTGTTCGAGGATTCGTTCGCGCCTCGAAGAGCTGAAGTCTCAAGAGAACACACTTCGAAAGCGTCTGGAACTCATCGAGGGGCAGATGCAGAAGTTGCAGGCCGGATTGGCTGAGCGGACACCCGAAACCAGTGGTGACGCCAGCCGATCTGCCTGGAACGAGATCGAACTCGAGTACTAGAGCCCAGAGGGAGATGAACCATGACGGAATCCGATCGAAATAGAAGGCGCTCCGGTGGGATATTCGGAGACTTCGCCGAACTGCTGAAGAAATTGGCAGAGTTGGGCGAAACATCTAGTGGTGGTGGGCGTGAATTCGAGTTGCCCGGTGGGGCCCGCGGGGTTTATGGCTTTTCGGTGACCACTGCACAGGGACCCAACGCAAAGCCGGCGGTCAAGCAGTTCGGAAACGTCAAGATGACTCGCGAGGGAGCTGTGGTCAGCGAGACCCGCGAGCCGCTAGTCGACGTCTTCGACGAGGGCGACGAGGTGGTTCTGGTGGCCGAATTGCCCGGGGTCAAGGATGCAGACATCGAGCTGACCATCCGGGGCGACATGGTGGAGCTGACCGCTCAGGGGCATGTCCAGAAGTACCACTGCGAGACTCTGCTGCCGGCGAAGGTTAATGCCGAACCGGCTTCGCGCCAGTGCGATAACGGCTACCTCCAGCTGCGCCTGACAAAGGCGGCCATGTCGTCGGGCGTCGAGTCGGACGCAGACGGTGGTTCGGACGCGGGTGAATGACGTGCGTACCGGCGGAGCGATTCAAGGACGGGCGTTATGATCCGTCGCCGTCTTCGTGGCATCCCCGGTAGCTCCCGTCGGCGCCCTAATGACATCTCCGCTGCGGCAGACAGCGTGCAAGAGATCGCACAGCGCCTCCAGCCGATCACTGACCGATTTGCGGAGGTCCGTAGCGAGATCATGAACCGGCTGGGTGCCTCAGGAATGTTCGACGGGATCCGCGAACTAAACGTCGAAGTGTTCGACGAGGGCGACGAGGTAATCGCCATCGTTGATCTCCCGGGGTTCGCCGAGGAAGACATCTCGGTGACGGTTGATGAACGCGAACTGACCATCGACGGTGTCAAGTCTGGTCGCCACTTCTCGGGCGGAGCTTCGTTGCCTGCCGATGTCATGGCCGGCTGGACTATCTCGACGCGAAATGGTCTCGTGGAAGTACGATTTCGCAAACGAAAGGAAGCTGAGTCCTAGTGGCGAAGATGGTGGATTTGATCAAGAAGGCCCGGATCGAGTTGAAGTCGATCACAGGCAGTGATGTTGAGCGAGTGTGCGGGTTCGAACCCGTCGATGATGGTTGGCAGATGCAGATGGAGGTCGTGGAGTTGTCGCGGACTCCCAATACTCAGGATCTACTGGCTCTCTACGACGTCCAATTAGATTCAGAGGGAGGCGTCTTGGGTTTCGACCGGGTTGCCCACCGCACCCGTGGGGGATCCTACCCCGAGGATGGGGCGTAACCGGCGATGGTGGCTGAACCAGTCAACGATTCGCGGGAGTCCTTGGTCGACGTTATTGATGCAGTCTTGGACAAGGGTCTGGTCATCAACGCCGACATCATGGTCTCGCTCGCGGGAGTTGAACTGCTCGGCATCAAGATACGAGCGGCGTTGGCCTCGTTCGAGACAGCGGCCAGATACGGGTTGGAGTTCCCGTCTGGGACGGACATCACTACGCAGGCATGGAAGGAAGCCGAAATCGACAAGGCTTCCTGCCCGGAATGCGGTGAGCGGTTTGTCACGGCGACGGAGTTGCTTGATGTCGGTTGTCCGGCGTGCGGATGGCAAAGCGCACGGGCCCGTGGTCTGCTGGGGCCGCCTGCTTCGTTGACGAATCCACCCTTGGCTCAGTAGCCACGATGGAACCGGTGAGCAGCTACAACGCTGGCGCAGCCGATTTGCTGGAGCGTATCCTCGACAAGGGTGTGATGCTGCGACTCGATCTCATCATCAGCGTCGCTGACATCCCTCTGGTCGGCCTCCAAGCCCACCTCGCCGTGGCGTCGATTGAGACGATGAATGCCTACGGCATGCTGGTGGATTTCGACACCCGTACGCGTCAGACTTCGGAGCAACGAGTCGGCCGTCGGACCGGCGGGTTGGTCTTCGAAGCAGGCGAACATGTGGTTCTTGAGGAATTCGCTTCTGCCAAAGTCGATCTGGGCTGGACCAAATGGCGCCCTGGCAGGTTGTACATCACAAACCGACGGTTCATTCTGACGCGGGCGTTGCCTGACGAGATTCTCTTCGAAACCCCGCTGGCCGACATTGAGGCATTGGGTACGGCTACGCATACAACAGGCGGCGTCGTTGGAGATGCCCTACATCTGCGGTTAGCGGACGGACGGAATGTCGTTCTGCGATCATCGCGTTCGGGTCTCCTGGAGGCGGCGGCTCGTGACGTCCTGCATCGGTCCGGACGCGAGCCGGAGGAGTTGTCCCTCGACAACGTGCTCGACGAGGAAGACTGATGGTGCATGGGGCGGGAAATGTGCTTCTATGGGACATCGCCTACTACCTCTTCGTTGCCTTCATGGTCGCTGCGGCAGTTCTTGTTGCCGCCAAGTGGGATTGCTACTGCTCCACCGAAGCGCCGACTTCAAAGGTCATGTTGGTCTGCATCGCTGTGGCTGGGTTGCTGTGGCCGGTGATGTACGTCGGCGTGTTGGAGCTAGCCGTTCTGGCAGTTGTCCGCCATCTGGCTGTCAAGGCCCAAGTCACTCTGCCGCTGACCGCAGGACGTCCGAGATCGTTGTGATGCACTCTGAAAGTCAGTGGCGCTGGCGCGCGAAGCAGCTCGGCCTTCGCCTTGTCCGGTACAGCCAGGCTCTGGGCTTCCAAGAATATGGGCCCTATGGCTTGGTCGAAATTGATACCGGGAGAGTCGTCGGGGCCCGATTTCAACCGGAAGATATTGAGCGGCTGTTGTTTCAGGACTACACCGGGGCGTCCCCAATGGATCAGGCAAAGACGCCAACCAACGCAAATGGCAATCCAGAACTGCATGAGCTGACCCGGCCCACTTGAGTGCCAGCGCCAACGATGCCCGTAAAGGTTTGTGAAGAAGGAATCCACGTGGGTCGATGCGAGACCTGTTGGATCAGCCTGCCGTCCGGCCCGGGCACCCGGCCCATCTCCTCGGCGCCGAAAGCTTTGGTGTATAGATTTGGTGCATAGATCAGGTGCGGTGACAGGCTCGGCTCTATCGTCATGCGTCCTCCTCGACGTCAGTTACTCGTGGGCGATCTCGTCCCAGCCTGGGACCGAGTCGGCCGCGCGCGGCACCGGGCCGACGTACACCGCCGCCGGCCGCACCAGCTTGCCCAATCGCTTCTGCTCCAGGATGTGTGCGCTCCAGCCGGCGGTGCGGGCGCAGGTGAACATCGCAGGCATCATCGACGGCGGAACCTCGGCGAAGTCCAGAATGACCGCCGCCCAGAACTCCACGTTGGTCTCGATAGCCCGGTCCGGCCGGCGCTCACGCAGTTCGGCCAGCGCCGCCTGCTCCAGGGCCGCGGCCGCCTCGTAGCGCGGCGCGTCGAGCCGCTTGGCGGTCGCCCGTAGCACCCGCGCGCGGGGGTCCTCGGCGCGGTAGACCCGGTGGCCGAAGCCCATCAGCTTCTCGTGGCGGTCCAGGATGCCGCGCACCACCGCCCGCGGATCGCCGGTGCGCTCGGCCTCGGCGACCATCGGAATGACTCGGGCGGGGGCACCGCCGTGCAGTGGGCCGCTCATCGCCCCGACGGCGCCGGACAGGGCGGCCGCGACGTCGGCACCAGTGGAGGCGATCACCCGGGCGGTGAACGTCGACGCGTTCATGCCGTGCTCGGCCGCCGACACCCAGTAGGCGTCGATCGCCTCGACGTAACGGGGATCAGGCTCACCGTGCCACCGCGTCATGAATCTCTGTGTGATGGTGGTGCATTGGTCGATCACCCGCTGCGGCACGGCCGGCTTGCCGATGCCGCGGGCCGACTGCGCGACATAGGACAGCGCCATCGCCGAAGCGCGCGCCGCATGCTCTCGGGCCGTCTCGTCATCGATGTCCAGCAGGGGGGCGTATCCCCAGATCGGAGCGAGCATGACCAGGCCGGCCTGCACGTCCACCCGGACATCGCCGGTGTGGATCGGAAGCGGGAACGGTTCGTCGGGCTCCAGGCCGTTGCCGAAGCGGCCGTCGGCCAGCAGCGCCCAGACGTCGCCGAAAGTCACCCGATGACCGACGAGATCCTCGATGTCGACGCCGCGATATCGCAGCGCACCGCCGTCTCGGTCCGGTTCGGCGATCTCGGTGGTGAAGGCCACCACTCCCTCAAGTCCGGGGACGAAACCCTCCGGTAGCGCGGTCATGAGCCGGATTCTGCCACCTGTCTGCCCACCTGCCGCCGCGGCGTACGGTGATCGGGTGGTTGACGGACAAACCCCTGCCCATCGGTTGGCGTCGATGCGAGTGGAGTACGGCTCGGTCGAGAAGGACGGCAGCAGCGACCTCGACGTCGACTGGCTCGCCGAAGGCTGGCTTGCGTTGCTGCACAGATGGATTCACGAAGCCGAGCAGGACGGGGTCGCCGAACCCAACGCGATGGTGCTGGCCACTGTCGATGACGGGCGGCCGGCGACCCGCACGGTGCTGTGCAAGAGCGTCGACGCCGACGGGGTCACCTTCTACACCAACTACGACTCGGCCAAGGGGGCGCAGTTGGTGGCCACACCGTATGCCTCGGTGACCTTCCCCTGGTACGGGCTGGGCCGGCAGGTGCATGTGCACGGCGCGGTCAGCAAGGTCAGCGCCGAGGAAACCGCCGAATACTGGGCTCGTCGGCCGCGCGGATCGCAACTGGGCGCCTGGGCCTCGGCGCAGTCCCGGCCGATCGCGACCCGGGCCGACCTGCTCGCCCAGTTGGCCGACGTGACGGCGCGGTTCGCCGACTCCGAGACTGTCCCGGTGCCGCCGCATTGGGGCGGGTACCGCATCGCCGCCGAGGTGGTCGAGTTCTGGCAGGGCCGAGAAAACCGTATTCACAACAGGATTCGGGTGACACCCGGCAACCCGGACCGCATCGAACGCCTGCAGCCCTAACTGGTGGCCGCACGTCGGCTCTTCGCGAGGGGGTCTGATCGTCGGCTGTTCGCCGACCTAACGCCGCTGCGCACGCCGGACTTCCGGCGGCTGTGGCTGGCCGGGATCGTCACCGTCATCGGCGGCAACCTGACCGTATTCGCGGTGCCCGTGCAGCTGTATGCGCTGACCCGCAGTTCGGCCTACGTCGGGCTGGCCGGGATCTTCGCGCTGGTTCCGTTGATCGTGTTCGGTCTGCTCGGCGGCGCCTGGGCCGACGCGATGGATCGGCGCACATTGCTGGTCGTCACCTCCTGCGGATTGGCCGCGGCGTCGGTGTTGCTGTGGCTGCAGGCGGCACTTGCAGTGAACAACATCTGGGTGGTGTTGGTTCTGCTGGCCGTTCAGCAGGCGTTCTTCGCGGTGAACTGGCCCACCCGCGGCGCGGCCATCCCGCGGTTGCTGCCCATCGAGCAGTTGCCCGCCGCGAATTCACTGAACATGACCGTCCAGCAGTTCGGCGCGATCGCGGGCCCGCTGCTGGCCGGGATCGGGTTGCACTGGGTCGACTTGTCCACGCTGTACCTGATCGACGCTCTCACCTGTCTGGCGCCGATCTGGGCGACGGTCCGGCTGCGGCCGATGCCGGTGATCAATTCGGCTGTCGCACAGGGCGGTCCGCGCTGGGGTCTGGGGGCGGTTCTGAAGGGCTTCCGTTACCTGGCCGGCAATCAGATCGTGTTGATGTCGTTCGTGGTCGACATCGTCGCGATGGTGTTCGGCATGCCGCGGGCGTTGTTCCCGCAGATGGCCCACGAGAGTTTCGGCGGACCGGTCCAGGGCGGGACGACGATGGCGGAGCTGGCCGCCGCCATCTCCGTCGGGGCCGTCGCGGGCGGGGTGTTCTCCGGATGGCTTCCGGGCATTCGCCGCCAGGGGCTCGCCGTGATGCTGGCGATCGTGGTCTGGGGCCTGGCGATCATCGGATTCGGTGTGGCCGCCGCACTCGCCGGCGGTCGGGCCGGGGCGATGCTGTGGATTGCGTGCGGATTCCTCGCGATCGGCGGTGCGGCCGACATGGTGTCGGCGACGTTCCGGTCGACGATCCTGCAGGAGGCCGCCTCCGACGATCTCCGCGGCCGCCTCCAGGGGGTGTTCATCGTCGTCGTCGGCGGCGGCCCGCGGCTTGCCGATGCCGTGCACGGTGCTGCCGCTGCCGCGGTGGGCACGAGTGTCGCCGCAACCGGAGGCGGGGTGCTGGTGGTGGTCGGTGTGGGACTCGCAGCACTCGCCGCTCCGGCCTTCCTGCGCTACCGGCCCGGCGGGCCGGTAGCGCCGAAACCTCGGCAAGGTTGATTGCTGCGCCGTCCGGGAATTCAGCCGTCGGCGGCGAGTTCATGTCCGAGGTGCCTCACCTAAAAGTGAGCGCGAAGTAGTGGCTGGTGCCTCACGCATGGTGAGCGCGTGGGGGGCTTGCGCTACTTCGTCTTGGTCAATCGGTTGATTGACGGTTGCAATGCTTCCAGATCGATGTGGCGGGC